>NZ_JACBXB010000714.1 GCF_013870575.1 Pseudonocardia pini | reverse complement strand
CAGGTCGCGGGGGACACCGTCCGCACCACGCTGGCCTACCGCACCTCGGGTGGGGACACCCTGGTGGCGGCGATGCCGGAGTCCGGCGCCGCGGCGTGCGCGTCGGTGGGCGGGTTCGACACCCTCTACGGCCGGATGGACCTCTGCCGCACGACCTCGATCGAGCTGAGCGCGCCCGTCGTCGCCCCGTCCGGGGCGCTCGACGTGTCCGGGCTGGCGGCGGGGGAGCGGCGGGAGCTGGAGCAGGCCGTCACCGCGGACACGGCGGCCCTGGAACTGACCGCGCAGGACACCTACTTCGGCGGGAAGCAGCTGGCGCGGGCCGCCAACCTGCTCACCCTCGCGGAGGGCCTGGACATGGGCCCCACGGCCGAGCGCATCCGCGACCAGCTGGTCCCGCTGCTGGAGCGGTGGGCCGAGCCCGCGGGCTGCACGACCCGCGCCACCCAGTGCTTCGTCTACGACCCCACGCTGCGCGGGATGGTCGGGCTGGAGAACTCGTTCGGTTCCGAGGAGTTCAACGACCACCAGTTCCACTACGGCTACTTCCTCTACGCGGCCGGGGTGCTCGGCAAGGACGATCCGGAGCTCGTCGCGCGGGTGGCGCCGGTGATCGACCTGCTCGCGGCGGACATCGGCAGCGTGCGGCAGACCTCGGAGTTCCCGCGCCACCGCGCGTTCGACGCCTTCGAGGGCCATTCCTGGGCCTCCGGCTTCAGCCCGTTCGGCGACGGCAACAACCAGGAGTCCAGCTCCGAGTCCGTGACCGCCTACAACGGACTGGCGCTGTGGGCGCAGGTGCGCGGGCAGGCCGACCTGCAGGAACAGGCCGTCGCGATGCTGTCGCGGGAGGCGGCCTCGGCGCTGCGGTACTGGACCCAGCCGCAGCTCGCGGGTTTCCGCGGCTTCGGGTCGGAGATCCTCTCGATCAACTGGGGCGGCAAGCGGGACTACGCGACCTGGTTCAGCGCGGAGCCCAGCGCGATGCTCGGCATCCAGCTGATCCCGATGTCCCCGGTCGCCGGGTACCTGCGCGGCGACCCGGGTCGGATCCGCAGCAGCGTCGCGGAGGCCGCGCCCGCGGGCTTCGACGTGACCTTCGGCGACTACCTGCTGATGTACCTGGCGTTGGCGGACAAGGACGAGGCCCTGGCCCAGGCGAGGGACCTCCCCGACTCCCGCATCGACGACGGCAACACCCGCGCCTACATGCTCGCCTGGATCCTCACCCGCTAACCGCGCGAACGGCACTCTCGCTCACACCTAGTGAGCGAGAGTGCCGTTCGCTCGGGTCAGCGTTCGGCGTACCTCGCGAAGGCTCGGGTGAAGGTCGCGGTGCCCGAGGTCATGGCGCGCAGGTCGATCGCGTAGCGCAGCAGCTCCGCGGCCGGGACCTCGGCGCGGACGACGGTGCGGCCGGGAGTGTCCGTCGGCTCGGTGCCCAGCACCCGACCCCGTCGCGCGGAGAGGTCGCCCAGCACCGTGCCGAGGTGCTCGTCGAGGATCCTCACCGCCACCTCGTCGACCTGCTCCAGCAGCACGACCCCGCACGTCGCGGCCGCCTCTCGCAGCGCGAGGGCGCCCGCGGTCTGGAAGGCGGCGTCGGAGGAGTCGACGCTGTGCGCCTTGCCGTCCACCAGGGTCGCGCGCACGTCGACGACCGGGTGGGCGGGCCCGTCCGCCTCGGGGGTCAGGCCGCGCTCGAGCTGCGCCCGGATCCCCTTCTCCACGCTCGGGACGTACTGCGTGGGCACCGACCCGCCCACGACGGCGGACCGGAACTCGACGCCGGACCCGCGGGGCAGCGGCTCGAACTCGACGTGGCACACGGCGTACTGCCCGTGCCCGCCGGACTGCTTCACGTGCCGCCCGGTCACCCGCGCCGCCGAGGCCAGCGTGACCCGCATCGGCACCCGCACGTCCTCGGTCGCCACCCGCGCCCCGGCCTCCCGCAGCCGCGACAGCACGACGTCCGCGTGCGCCTCCCCGGTCGTCCACAGCACGGTCTGGTGCGTCTCGGGGTTCCGTTCGAGACAGAGCCCCGGGTCGGCGGCGACGAGCTTGGCCAGCGTGCGTGCCAGCTGGTCCTCGTCCCCCCGGTCCTCGGCGACGACGGCGATCGGCAGCAGCGGTTCCGGCAGCTCCCAGGCCCGCAGGAGCAGGGGATGGTCGGCCGCGGACACCGTGTCCCCGGTCTCCGCGCCGGTCAGCTTGGTGAGCGCGCAGATGTCGCCCGCCACGCACTGCTCCGTCTCCTGCAGCGTGGCGCCGAGCGCGGTGTAGAGGTGCGAGAGCTTGTCGTCGACGTCGTGGCCCGGGTCGCTCTCCGGGCTCACGCGCGGGGCCGGGACGTGCCCCGACACGTGCACCGCGGTGTCCGGCCGAAGGGTCCCGGAGAACACCCGGACCAGCGAGACCCGGCCCACGTAGGGGTCCGCGGAGGTGCGGACGACCTCGGCGGCGAGCGGCCCCGACGGGTCGGCGGTGAGCGGTGCGTGCGGGCCGCCGTCGACCAGCGAGACGCTCGGCAGCGGGTGCTCCAGCGGGGAGGGGAACCCTCCCGCGAGCAGCTCCAACAACGCGTCGAGCCCCGTGCCGCCCGCCGCGCAGACCGGCACCACGGGATGGAAGGACCCGCGCGCGACGGCGGTCTCCAGGTCGTCGACCAGGGTCTCGACGGGGATCCGTTCGCCGCCGAGGTAGCGCTCCATGAGGGACTCGTCCTCGGACTGTTCGATGATCCCCTCGAGCAGGGTCGCCCGCGCCTCCTCGGCGCCCGCCGGGGCCGCGCCCGGACCCTGGGTGAGCAGCCCGTACAGGCCGTCGGGGGTCGGCAGGTACAACGGCGCGACGCCGGAGCCGAAGGCGTCCTGGCAGGCCA
>NZ_JACBXB010000713.1 GCF_013870575.1 Pseudonocardia pini | reverse complement strand
CGTCGCGCGGAACCCGGCGGCGATCGTCCTGTCCGGCGGCCTGACGGCGGCGGTGCCGGTCACGCCCGGGGACGTCGTCGTGGCGTCCGTCGACCGTCTCGGAACCGTGGAGCTGTCATGCCGTTGATCCAGGTCACCCTCGCGAAGGGCCGCTCGCCCGAGCAGCTGAAGGCCCTCGGCGAGGCGCTCACCGACGCCGCCGCGGACGCCATCGGCGCGCGGCCCGAGTCCATCCGGGTCGTGCTCACCGAAGCCGAGCCCGAGCACTGGTTCGTGGGTGGTGAGACGCTCGCCGACCTGCGTCGCGCCGGGGAGCGGTGATCACCGCCGCCCCTGTCCCGACCGGGTCACGGCCGCGATGATCTCCGCCAGCGCCGCGTCGGCGAGCGCGCGCACCTCGGAGTCGGTGCGGTCCTGGATCGGGTGCGGCACGAACACCGCGGGGACCTCGCGATACCCGAGCGCGCGCGCCTGGGCGCTCGCGGCGACCACGAACTGGGTCGACGCGAGGAAGGCCGCGATCACGCCCCGGCCTTCGAGGGCGGCGAAGTCGTGCACACTGCACGACGTGCACGAGCCTCAATCGGCGAGGGCCTCGATCACCACGTCGCAGTGCGTGGTGATCTCCCGCCGCAGGTCCGGGGGCATCGGCTTGGTGAAGGTCGGCTTGGCGTAGCGGCGCACCGTGATCCCGCGCTCGGCCAGCAGCTCGGCGAGCCGGTCGAGGAACACGTCGCCGCGCGCCTTGGAGATGTCGAGCAGGCCCACCCGTAGCCCGTCGAGCGAGGTCGGCCGCTCCAGCGCGGTCCGGCTGTCGGCCGCGCTCTCGTCCGTCGGGTCGAGGATGACGATCGGGTCGTTCACCGCCACGGGTCCACCTCCCTGGTCACGGGGGCGCTGCCGCCGGGGCCGCCCGCCCATCCGCCGACGATCGCCGAGAACATCCCGGCCCCACCGCCCGCGTGCATGATCATGTACCCGCCCGGCCGGAACTTCGGGATCGGCCGTGCGGAGCCGCCCGCGGGCACCCCCTCCGCGATGCCCCCCGCGCCCCGGGTGATCTCGGCGCGGTCGAGCAGCAGCAGCTCGTCGAGCTCCCGGTGCAGGCGCGCGCGGTCCCAGCCCGCCTCGCGGAAGGTCCGGCCGTGCTCGGGGCACAGCACCAGCGAGGCGTCGAACCCGCCCGGCAGCTTCCAGTGGCAGACCGAGCGCAGGCCCTGGGCCAGCGAGCGGGCCAGCGACTCCGGCGTGCGGGAGATCTGGTCGGCGAGGCCACGCGGGCCCTCGGCCGCGAACACCGTGACCGCCGACCGGCCCGCCGGGACGCCGCGGCTCTGCGCGAGCGGCTCGAAGGGTGAGCCCTCCTCGTCCTCGGCGAAGCAGAACCCCAGCTTGCCGGGGTGTCCCAGCGCGGCGCGGTCCACCTCCTGCGGCCGCCCGCCGCCGACGTTGCGGATCACCAGCTGCAGCGCCCGGCCGATCGTCGAGTTGGCGCGGTTGCCCTGGCCGAGCGCGTTGCCCGCCCAGTTCATCCCGATCTCCGCCCGGATCGGCCCGTTGACGCAGAGCGCCGGACCCGCGCCCCACGTCGTCGCGAGCAGGCCGTGGGCGTTGAACTCGTCCGTGCACGCGGCCTCGACCGCCGCCAGCACGACGGGCAGGTACTCGGGTCTGCAGCCCGCCAGCACGGCGTTGATCGCCACCTTCTCCACCGTCGCCTCGACGAGGTTCGGCGGCACGACCGCGACCACCTCGTCCGGACGGCGGGAGGTCCCGTCGAGCATCCGGAGCACCCGCGCGGGGGTCGGCGGGACGACCGGGAGGCCGTCGGAGAACCCGCGGTCGTAGAGGGCCTCGACCTCGTCCTCCAGCGCCGCGATCTCCAGCCGTCGCGAGCGCAGCGACCCGCCGCGGGTGCGGACGAGCAGCTCCTCGGCCATGTCCGGGTCGAGGGTGCGGGACCCGCAGCCGGGGCGGTACTCGGGCAGGTCCGCGCCGAGCCCGCCGACCCCGGTGAACTCCTGCCACTCCTCGCGCAGCCAGCCGACGATCCGGCCCGTCTCCCGGCCGCCCGCGAAGCGGACCAGGGTGGGCACGGTCTCCACCTCGAGCGCGAGGCTGGTGTCGAGGGCGGTGTCGTCGCGGCGGTCGCGGATCCCCGCGGGGAACCCCGGGTCGTCCTGCGTGAACACCGTGACCTGCGGCAACGCGGCGAGCACGGGCTCCACGAGCCGGCAGGTGGGGCAGTCCGCCTTCACCACGGCGACGAGCCCGTCCGCGGGGAGGTCCACCGCCGCGTTCCGCTCCGTCGACACCGACACACTCCGCACGGTAGCCGGGTGAACAGCCGTCCGGTAGGTCGGCGGGCGGCACCGACGGTTCCGCCGACCCGGACGGCGGTTGCCCACGGCCCGGGCCGGATGGCTGGATGAAGGGGTGCGCGCCCTCCGCCGAACGGCCCTGCCGCTCGTCCTCGCCGTGCTGGCACTGCTGGCGGGCACGCAGGTCGCCGCGGCGGCCGAGCCCGTCGACTACGTGGCACTCGGCGACTCCTACGCCGCCGGGGTCGGGGCGGGCACCGGCGAGTGCGGCCGGACCGAGGCCTCCTACCCCGCGCGGTACGCCGTGGGGGTGCGGTCGTTCGCCTTCGTGGCGTGCAGTGGCGCCACCACTGCAGGAGTGCTGAAGGACCAGGTCCGGGCCGTCTCCCGGGACACCGACCTCGTCACGATCACCGTGGGCGGCAACGACGTCGGGTTCGTCCCGGTCCTCGCCCGGTGCGGCACCGCGCCCACCGACGAGGGCTGCGACCAGGCCGTCCGCACCGGGGAGCGGCTGGCCCGGTACGTCCTGCCCTCGGCCGTGGCCGCGGTGGTCTGGGCGGT
>NZ_JACBXB010000712.1 GCF_013870575.1 Pseudonocardia pini | reverse complement strand
GCCGAGGACTGCGCGATGAGGGCGTTGGTGTTGGCCGGGTTGCCGAGACGACGGCGAGCCAGGTCATCCGGCCCCCAGGAGCGCCTGGCCCCGCTGCTGGGCCTCGGCGAGGGTGGCCTGCGGGTCGGCCCCCTGCAGGACGACCTTCTCGACGGCGTCCATCATCCCGTCGCGCACCTGCAGGTAGCCGGTGCCGGGGAACGACACCCACGGCTCCATGCGGTTGAGCTGGTCGACGTTGATCGCGGTCGTGGGGTTGGCGGCGGCCCAGTCCTTCAGCGTGGAGTCCATCAGCCCGGTGCGCAGCGGCAGGTAGCCGATGTTCTTCGCGATCTCGGTGAACGCCTCGTCACCGGTCAGGAACGTGATGAGCTCCCACGCCGCGCGCTGCTTCGCCGGGTCGGCGGACAGCACGTAGAGCGCGGCGCCGGAGTTGGTCGGGACCGCCGGGGTGCTGCCGAAGGACGGCGTGGCCGCCCCCCGCAGCTCCCAGCCCGCGCCCTTGGCGCCCTTGCCGAACGTGCCCTGCAGCGAGGACGACTCCAGGATCATGCCCAGCTCGCCGCGCGCGAACGCCTCGACGGCCTGCTGCTGGCTGAACTTCGGGCTCGCGCCGGTGCGGACCATGTCCGCCAGGGTCGACACGGCCTGGACCGACTGCGGCTCGGCGTACTGCAGGGTCGAACGGTCCTCGGAGAGCACCCGGCCGCCGTTGGACCGGATGATGCTCTGCAGACACCAGTCCTTCGCCGTGGTGGTCACGCAGTCCGCGTAGGCGCCCTCCTTGCCGGTGGCGGCCTTGATCGCCGCCGCCGCGGTGGCGACGTCGGCCCAGGTCGCGGGCGGGTTCGCGGGGTCCAGTCCGGCGGCGGTGAACAGCGAGGCGTTGTAGTAGAGCACCGGCGTGGACAGCACGAACGGCACGCCGTAGGGCTTGCCGTTCAGCTCACCGAGCGAGGCGGCGGCGGGCGCGTACGGGTGGGCCCCGCCCAGGGTCTGCGCCACCTCGTCGGCGCCGACGAGGTCGTCGAGCGGCTTGGCGCCGAGCTGGTCCACGACGAAGCCCATGTCCGAGAAGCCGACCTGGGCGACGTCCGGGGTGTTCCCCGTCGCGGCCTGGGTCTGGATGCTGGAGATGGTGTCGGCGGCCGGGTTCGAGCTCGTGCCCTGTGGCTTCTGCGCGGTCACGGTGATGTTCGGGTGCTGCGCCCGGAAGGTCGCGAGCAGGCCGTTGAAGGTGTCGGTCCAGGGTCCGGCCTGGCCGAAGTTGTAGGACTCGAAGGTGATCGAGACCTGCTGGTCGGGGGCGAGCTCGGGAGCGCGCTCGACGGCGCCGGCGGCGGTGTCGGCCGAGCCGCCGACCCCGCAGCCGGCCACCAGGGCCGCGGCGACGAGCGCGGCGGCGAGACGAAGGGGACGCACGGTTCCTCCTGGAGGATCAGACCGCGACCGCGGAGCGGGCGGGTTCGGGGGCGCGCACCAGGCGACGGCCGCTGGTGGCGGAGAAGAGGTGGATCCGGTCGGGATCGCAGGTCAGGGACACGGCGTCGCCCGCGGCGAGGCGGAGGGGGCGGGGTCCGCGCAGGGCGACGCGACCCGAGCCGACCTCGATGTGCGCGACCTCCTCGCCGCCGAGGTTCTCGACGAGGCGGACGGTGCCGCGCAGCTCCGCGTCGCCCGACCCGATCCGGAGATGCTCGGGCCGGACGCCGACGAGGACGTCTCGGCCGCCCTCGCCGCCACCCAGCGGGAGGTCCACGCCGGCGCCGACCGCCCGGAGCGAGCCGTCGACGCTGCGCAGCTCGGCGGGCAGCAGGCCGATCGCGGGCGCGCCGATGAACCCGGCCACGAAGGTCGACGCCGGGGCGTCGTAGACCTCCTGCGGGGTGCCGACCTGCTCGAGGCGACCCCCGTTCAGGACGGCGATGCGGGTGGCCATCGTCATGGCCTCGACCTGGTCGTGGGTGACGTAGACGAACGTGGACCGCAGCCGCCGGTGCAGGTCGGTCAGCTCGGCGCGGGTGGCGGTGCGCAACGTCGCGTCCAGGTTGGATAGTGGCTCGTCGAGCAGGAACGCGCCGGGGTCGCGGACCAGCGCTCGGCCGAGGGCGACACGCTGGCGCTGCCCACCGGACAGCGCCCGCGGGCGGCGGTCCAGCAGCTCCTCCAGCCCGAGCACGGCGGCGACCTCGGCGACCTTCGCATGGACGTCCGGGCGGCGCCGGGCGCGCAGCGGGAAGCCGATGTTGCGCGCGACGGTCAGGTGCGGGTAGAGGGCGTAGCTCTGGAAGACCATCGCCAGGTCCCGCTCGCGCGGGGCGGCGGCGGTGATGTCACGGTCGTCGAGCAGGATCCGGCCGCCGGTCGGCGGGGTCAGCCCCGCGATCATCCGCAGCAGCGTGGACTTCCCGCAGCCGGACGGGCCGAGCAGGACGAGGAACTCGCCGTCGGCCACGTCGAGCGAGACGCCGTCGACGGCCGTCACGTCACCGAAGCGGCGGGTCAGGCCCTCGATCCGGATACTGCTCACGGGTCTCTCCTTCGTGCCGGGGTTCGGCGCGGATGTCAGCAGCGCGGGATGGCGGCGGGGTGAACAACGGGGCCGGACGGGCCCGTGGTGTCGCACGAGGACGGCCTCTGACCTGCGACGATCGGCAGTTCCTGCGGATCGATCAGAGATCGAGCACCACGCGGTCCCCGCGGGCTCGGGAGACGCAGATCAGCATCACGTCGCCCGCCTCGCGGTCGGCCGCGTCGAGCACCGAGTCCCGGTGCTCGGGCTCGCCTGCGAGCACCACCGTCTCGCAGGTCCCGCAGGTCCCCTCGCGGCAGGACTGCACAACGTCGGCACCGGCCGCCTCCGCGGCGTCGAGCAGGCTCGTACCCGGCGGGA
>NZ_JACBXB010000711.1 GCF_013870575.1 Pseudonocardia pini | reverse complement strand
GCCGCCGGACCGGCCGTCGTGCCGGAGAAGGACCCCCGCTACAAGGACCCGGCTTGGGAGGAGAACGCCTGGTACTGGCTGTGCCGCCAGCAGCACGCGCTCCTCGCCGACCGGCTCGCCGAGCTGACCGCCGCGATCGAGCTGGACCCGACCGCGCGTCGGAAGATCGACTTCCTGCGCGAGCAGGTGGTGGCCGCCGCCGCGCCGCCGAACTGGCCCGCGAGCAACCCCGCGCTGGTGCAGCGCGCCGTCCAGACGGGCGGTCGGAGCCTGGTGCGCGGGGTGCGCAACACCCTGCGGGACGTCGTGCAGAACGGCGGCATGCCGCGCCAGTTCACCCCGGGGGAGTTCCGGGTGGGTCACGAGCTGGCCGCCACCGCGGGCAAGGTCGTGTTCCGCAACCGGTTGATCGAGCTGATCCAGTACGCGCCGCAGACCCCCAAGGTCCGCGCGATCCCGCTGCTCATGAGCCCGCCGTGGATCAACAAGTTCTACATCATGGATCTCGCCCCCGACCGCAGCCTGGTGGAGTGGGCGGTCCGGCACGGGCACACGGTCTTCATGATCAGTTACCGCAACCCGGACTCGTCGCTGCGCGACCTCACGATGAGCGACTACCTGCGCGAGGGTCCGGTCGCGGCGATGGACGCCGTCCAGCGGATCACCGGGGCGGAGAAGGTGAACGTCGCGGGTCTGTGCCTCGGTGGCGCGATCGCCGCGTCGATGGTCGCCTGGTTCGCCGCCCGCGGTGAGGACCGGGTCAACTCGCTGACCCTGATGAACACGCTGCTGGACTACACCAGGCCCGGGATGCTCGGCGTGTTCGTGGACGAGCCCACCGTCGACCGGCTCGAGCGCGTGATGGCCAAGGACGGCTACCTGCCCGCCGCCAGCATGAAGCGCACCTTCGACTTCCTGCGCCCCACCGACCTGATGTGGAACTACGTCGGCAACAACTGGCACCAGGGCGGTGAGCCGATCCCGTTCGACATGCTCACGTGGAACGGCGACTCCACCCGGATGCCCGCCGAGATGCAGACGGAGTACCTGCGCACCCACTACCTGCGCAACGAGCTGGCCGAGGGCAAGCTCGAGCTGGCGGGGGAGCGGCTGGACCTGGGCGAGGTGCGCCAGGACGCCTACGTCATCACCGCCGAGCGGGACCACATCGCGCCCTGGGAGGGCGTGTACACCGGGGCCCGCAGGCTCGGCGGCACGGTGCGGTTCGTGCTCTCCAACTCCGGGCACATCGCCGGGGTGGTGAACCCGCCGTCGCCCAAGTCGCGGCACTGGTTCACCGAGACCTCGGAGCTGCCCGCGCGGTCGCAGGACTGGCGGGACGACGCGACCGAGCACCGGGCGAGCTGGTGGGAGGACTGGGCGCCGTGGGTCACCGAGCGGGCGGGCGACCTCCGCACCCCGCCGGACTTCGGCTGCGCGGAGCTGCCGGTCCTCGGCGACGCGCCGGGGGAGTACGTCGTACGGGACTGATCGACCCGGGTGTGTGGGCCTCCGCCCGTCCGATCCGGGACACTGTGTCCATGACGACGGGTGGTGCCGGGCCGACGGAGGACCGGGCGCGAGACGGTGGGTGGTCGGACCAGGTCAACGCGCTCGGCGGGTTCATCCGCGCCCAGCGCCAGATGGCCAAGCTCTCGCTGCGCGAGATGGCCTCGATGACGCGGGTCTCGAACGCCTACCTGAGCCAGGTCGAGCGTGGCCTGCACCAGCCCTCGCTGAAGGTCCTGCACTCCATCGCGGACGCCCTGCACCTCAACACCGAGCAGCTGCTCCGACAGGCGGGCTGGGACGCGAGCACCGCACCCGAGCCCGAGCCTCGCCCGCGGCCCGCGGGGCCCTCCTCCGTGGAGGAGGCGGTGCGCGCGGAGACCCGGCTCACCGAGGAGCAGAAGACCGCGATCATCGGCGTCTACCGGAGCTTCCTGGACTCCTGAACAGCCGTGCTTGACATACTTAACGCCCGTGCGTAGTTTCGGTAGCACCGCAGCCACACACGGAGGTTTCACCATGGCAGGCACCGGCGACCGCATCACCGACTTCGCCAAGCGCGGCCAGGAGGCCGTCAGCGGCGCGCTCGACACCTGGACGGACGCGCTCGGCTCGTTCGCCACGTTCCGCCCCACGGCCGAGGACGCGCGCGGCCTGCTCGACAGCGGCTTCACCGCCGCCGAGAAGGTCCTCGCGGTGCAGCGGGACTTCGCCAAGGGCGTGCTCGACGCGGGCGTCCAGGTCGTCGAGAAGGCGGCCGAGGTCGGCGAGAAGGTCCGCACCACCAAGAGCTGACCGGGCGCACGAGCCCGGGACGCCGGGTGCCGTCGCGGACGACGACGGGGAGGCCTCGGCGTCGCCCCGTCACGTCTCGACGAGCACCGTGAAGGGGCCGTCGTTCACCGAGGCGACCTTCATGTCCGCCCCGAACACCCCGGTCTCGACGTGCGCGCCGCGCTGCCGCAGGGCCGCGACCACGGCGTCGACCAGCGGGGCGGCCTCCTCGGGCCGGGCCGCCGCCGTCCAGCTCGGGCGACGGCCCTTGCGCGTGTCGCCGTAGAGCGTGAACTGGCTGACGACCAGCAGCGGCGCGCCCGCGTCGGCGCAGGACCGCTCGCCCGCGAGCAGCCGGAGCTCCCAGAGCTTGCGGGCCATCCGCTCGACGTCCTCGGGGCCGTCCCCGTGGGTGACGCCGAGCAGGACGAGCAGCCCCTCGCCCTCGATCGCGCCGACGACGCGGCCCTCGACCTCGACGGACGCGCCGCGGACGCGCGCCGCCACCGCCCTCACGCGGGGACCAGCACGCCGTGTCGCACGAACTCCCGGACGGCGGGCAGGGCGGCCTGGACGAGTGCGTCGACCGGCCGGTCGTGGGCGAAGGACAGC
>NZ_JACBXB010000710.1 GCF_013870575.1 Pseudonocardia pini | reverse complement strand
GGCGGCCGAGCACGCCCCCAGGACGGCGACCGCGGCCGCCGTGGCGACGAACGTGGCCAGGCGCTGAGTCCTCATGCGATGCGTCTCCTTCCGAGATCTCCACAGTGCCTAACGCCTCGACCGCGCGACCGCGCGGCGACGCCGGTCACGATCAGGTCTCGGTACTGTCCGGTCGCCGCCTCAGGTGGCGGTGAAGAGGACCGCGGGCCAGCCCGTGGCACCGTCCGGCAGGACGTCGGCGGCCGCCTCCGTCTGCAGGACGCCGGTGCCGTCCGTGGCCCGGACGCGCATCGTATGGCTGCCCGGCTCGACCATGAGCGTGCCGCGCCACATCCGCCACGTGTCGCCGCCGACGTCGGTGCCCAGCTCGGCGTCGGACCAGGGGCCGCCGTCGACGCTGTACTCCACGCGCGAGATCCCGCGGGGCTGGGACCAGGCGATCCCCGCGACCGTCACCGCGCCCGCCGGGACCCGGGTGAACCGGCGCGGCAGGTCGATCCGGGCCTCCGTCTTCACCGGGCCGCGCTCGCCCCAGCCGCGCTGCTCCCAGTACGCCTCGCGCGCCGCGAACGTCGTCAGCTCGAGGTCGGTGACCCACTTCGTCGCGGAGACGTACCCGTAGAGGCCGGGGACGACCATCCGCACCGGGAAGCCGTGCTCGGCGGGCAGCGCCTCGCCGTTCATCCCCACGGCGAGCAGCGCGCCGCGGCCGGGCTCGAGCAGCACCTCGGTGGGCGTGCCCGCGGTCCAGCCGTCCGTGCTGGTGGAGAGGACCTGGTCGGCGCCGGGCAGCGGGCCCGCCTCGCGCAGCACGTCCCCGAGGTCGACGCCCACGAACCGGGCCGTGGAGATGAGGTCGCCGCCGACCTCGTTGGACACGCAGGTGAGCGTGACCGTGCGCTCGACGAGCGGGCGGGACATCAGGTCGTCGAAGGTGAGGGTGAGCTCGCGGTCGACCATGCCGTGGACGCGCAGCGACCAGTCCTCGGCCTGGCGCTGCGGCACCCGCAGCGCCACGTCGATCCGGTAGAAGTCCGGGTTGGGCGTGACGAAGGGGGTGACCCCCACGTCCGCGCCGGCCGGGATCGGGGCCTCCCGCGCGATCGTGGCGGCGGCGAGCCGCTGGGTCACGCGCGAGCGGGAGTCGATCGTCGGGCGGCCGAGGAGCACGCCCGCGCCGCCTGCCAGCACCGCACCCGCGCCGACCGCCGCGGAGGCACCGAGCAGCACGGTCCGTCGCGGCAGGCCGCGGTAGCCGGGCCGGTCGGGTTCCTCGGCGGCCGCCATCGCCACCCGGTGCAGGGTGCGGAACACCCACAGCCCCACCGCGGCCGCGACCACCGGCGCGACGAGGTCGGTGGGCACGAACGTCGGGCTCGTGGCGGCGGCGACGATCCCCGCCAGGCCGAGCACACCGACGACGACCTGCCCGGTCGTGGCGAACCGCCGGGAGGCCAGCCCGGCCGCGACCGCCACCACGAGCAGGACCACCCCGATCCCCGCCAGCAGCACGGGCTTGTCGGCGGTGCCGAAGGTGGTCTTGGCGAAGTCGACGACGACCTGGGGCGCGAGCCGGATCACCGCGTCGCCCACCAGCAGGTAGGGCGACGAGCCCGGGGCCAGCAGGCCTGCGACGAGCTGGCCGGCGCCGAGGGCGGCGGCCACGGCGAGCACCACCGTCCCGACCGCGACGGTCCGGGAGAGCGTGGTGGCGAGCGAGGTCCGCACAGGACCATCCTCCGCCCTCGCGGGCCTCAGCGCGTGAGGGCCGTGCGGAGGCGCTCCTCCTCGACGCGGTAGTAGCCGTGCGTGCGGCCGTCGATCTGGATCACCGGGACCATGTCGCCGTACTCCGCGCGCAGCTCGGGATCGGCGTCGACGTCCTGGGTGGCCCAGTCCACACCGAGCTCGCCGCAGATCCGCGCGACCGCCGCCTCCGCGACCTCGCAGAGGTGGCAGTCCACCCGGGTGAGCACCGTGACCGTCACGCGGTCCCCGCCAGCACCCGGCGCGCGATCTTCCCGGTGGGCGTGCGCGGCAGCTCCTCCACGAAGTCGATCACGGTGGGCCGCTTGAAGCGCGCCAGCCGGGCCTCGCACCACGCCCGTACGGCGTCGGCGTCGAGGTCGGCGCCCGGCGCGGGCACCAGCACCGCCTTGACCGCGGCGCCGGTCCGGTCGTCCGGCACCCCGACGACGGCGACCTCGGCCACCCCGTCGAGGCCGGTCAGGACCTGCTCGACCTCGCGCGGGTAGACGTTGAAGCCGTTCACTATGACCAGGTCGGACGAGCGGTCCACCAGGTGGAGGTCGCCGTCGGGATCCAGGTAGCCGACGTCCGCGGTGCGGAACCAGCCCTCGGCGTCCGGGGCGCCCGCCCCGTCCGGCCAGTACCCGGAGAACAGGTTCGGGCCGCGCACCGAGACCAGGCCGGTGTCGTCCCCGGGATCGGAGAAGTCGTCCGAGGGGTCGCCCTCCTCCAGCTCCTCGGCGGGCCGCCCGGCGAGCGGCTCGCCCGCCGCGTCGACCAGCCGCAGCTCGACGCCCGGCAGCGGCCTGCCCACCGACCCCGGCTTGGAGTGCCCCGGCTGGTTGCTGGTGACGACCGGGCCGGCCTCGGACAGCCCGTAGCCCTCCAGCACCTCCATCCCGGTGGCCTCGCGGAACGCGGTCAGCCAGGCGGGCGGCAGCGGCGCGCCGCCGGAGGTGCAGATCCGCACGCCCTCGAGCGCGGCGGAGAGCTCGGCGTGGTCCGCGTCGAGCAGCGCTCGGTACATCGACGGCACGCCCGCGATCGCGCTGACCCGGTGCTCGCGCAGGATCCCCGGGGTGGCCTGCGGGTCGAAGCGCTCGGTGAGCACGACGGTGGCCCCGGCCCAGCAGACCTGCAGCAGGCCCGCCGC
>NZ_JACBXB010000070.1 GCF_013870575.1 Pseudonocardia pini | reverse complement strand
GGCGGGCCGCTCGTGGGAGGAGGTTGGTGAGGCTCTCGGGCTCCCGGATGACGGTGAGCCGGTCGGTGAGGTGGCGTTCGCCTTCGTGGTCGAGGGACGCGAGCCGGAGCGACCGCGCGAGCTGTTTCGTCTGTCCTCGACGTCGTGGCGGTGCGGCTCGTGCGGCGAGCTGGTGAGCGACCGCGGGCCGTTCGAGTCGCACCCGGTCGACAACGAGTCCGGCCACACCGACGACTGCGCGCGACACCTTGCCGACGTGCAGGCGTGGCGCGAGCGCACCGGCTGGGAGGACTAAGTCATGGACGTGTTGTGGAGCCCCACCCCGCTGCTCCTGCTCGCTCTGGTCGCCGGCGCGCTGCTGGCCTGGGCCCGCCGGGCTCGAGGAATCGCCCTCGGCCTCGGACTGCTCGCCCTGCTGCCCACGCTCACGATCCTGCGGGCGCTGCCGTGGCCGCTGCTGCTCGTGCCCGCCATCGGGTTGCTGGTCTTCCTCCGGTACCGGTGGACGCGGTCGGCATCGGTCGTGTCCCGCTGGGGCGCACGGTCACGACGCAAGTCGGGCGTCGCGTCGTCGGTGGACATCGTGCGCTTCGGCGGGTCCGCGGCAATGCTGCGCCGCGCCCCGACCGTGCGCCCGTCCCTGGAGACTTTGTCCCGGTGGGAGCTGATGACCCTCCCAGTCCCCGAGGTTGCGGTACGGCTGTGCCGCTCAGGTGGGCAGTGGGTTTGGTCGTCCAACGAGGACGTCGTCGTCTCCGTCGGCGGGCCGCGGTCGGGGAAGTCCGGGTGGCTGGCCGGGCAGATCATCGATGCCCCCGGCGCCGTCTTGGCCACCAGCACCCGCCTGGACCTCCTCGAACTGTGCACCCCCTACCGCGAGCGCAAGGGCCCGGTCCTGGTGTTCAACCCGGCCGGTCTCGGCGAGGTGGCCTCGACGGTCACCTTCGACCCGCTGACCGGCTGCCAGGACCCCGTCGCCGCCGCCGAACGCGCCGCCGACCTGCTCTCCGCCGTCTCCTCCTCGGGTGGCGGGGACCGGGAGTACTGGGAGCTGCAGGGCCGCCGGGTGCTGGAGGCGCTGCTGCACGCCGCGGCGTTGGGGCACAGGTCGATGCGGGAGGTCATGGACTGGACCGCCGACCCCGAAGCCGCGCGTAAGGAGGTGACGGCGTTGCTGCGGCGGTCGCCGGAGCCGGGGTTCGGGGTGTCGTTCGAGCAGTTCGTGACCACCAACGACCGCACCCGGACCTCGATTACCTCGACGATCATGCCCGCCCTCGGCTGGCTCACCTCCGCCCCAGCCAGAGCCGCTGCGGGGCTCGGCCCCGAGGGCGCTCGGCCCCTGGACGTCGGGGACCTCCTCATGGTGCGGGGGACGGTGTTCCTGCTCGGTGGCGAGGAGTCCCCGACGGCGCCGCTGGTGTGCGCGTTGACCGGGTTCATCGCCCGCGAGGCCCGCCGGATCGCCGCGACCAAGCCGGGCGGGCGTCTCGACCCAGGGCTGCGGCTCGCCCTCGACGAGGCCGCCCTCATCTGCCCGGTTCCCCTCGAATCGTGGACGGCGGACATGGGCGGGCGTGGGGTGTCGATCCTCGTGGTCGTCCAGTCGCGCGCGCAGCTGCTGGCCCGCTACGGCGAGCACGGGGCGGCGACGATCCTGAACAACGCCGGGGCGGTGATGGTGTTCGGCGGCACCCGCGACCGCGACGACCTGCAGTTCTGGTCCACTCTCACCGGGGAACGCGACGAGCCCGCCGACACCTTGGACCCGCGCGGGAACACCGTCGCTCGCGGTACCCGCAAGACCTCGGTGCTGTCGCCGGCGCAGATCGCGAACCTGCCCGCTGGGAAGGTGCTGGTGATCCGCCGGGGCATGCCCCCGGTGGTCGGGTGGGCCCAGATGGCCTGGCGGCGCCGCGACGTGCGCTGGACCCGCCTCGCTCGCCGCCGCCCGAACACCGCGGGCCGCATCGTGCGCGGCGTCGACAAGGTCCCGCCGGTCCGGTGGGTGCTGCGGCGCTGGGTGCCCGGTTGGCCGGGCCCGCAGTTCACCCGACCTGCCTCGCCAGCGCTGCCGGGCGACGTGCTGGTCATCGATGGAGAGATCGTCCCGACTCCGCTGAGGGAGGAGTAGCCGTGTCCGACAACGCCCTCTCGATGCAGGACTGGCCCGAGCCCGACCCGGACTTGGCGCCGCTGACCCGTCGCGAGGCCGTCGAGCTGCTCGCCGAGCAGTCCGGCCGCTCGCGCGAAGTCGCCGAGACAATGGTCCGGGACTACCTCGACGAGACCAGTGCCCGCTTGGGCTACTCGGTGCACCGCTGGGGCCTCGACTCTGAGGACGTCGCGGAGATCCGCCGCGACTACGAATGGGTCGACTACGAGCAGGGCGAGACCCCCGCCGACGCCCGCGCCCGCGCCGCGGTCAACGCTGCCGGGTGGGCACACGCCGCCGCCGAGGTCGATCGCGAGCACAGCCCGGGCTACGCCTCCCGCGCCGATCGGGAGGCCGTCGAGTGGGCCGAGCGGGCTGAGGACGGGTGGTCGGCATGATCCCGCCCAGCCCCGCCGAGCCCGACGCCGCGATGGCCGGCCTCGCCCGAGACGTCGATGTGCTGCGCCGCCAGGTGGCACCGCTTCCGGCGCGGGTGGACGCACTGTCCGGTCTGCTCGCCGAGCTGGGGGAGACCGTCGCCGCCCTCAGCGCGCGCAAGCCGCCGACACCGGCGCCGTCCTGGCTGATGGCACCGACCGACCCGGAGGTGACCGGGCGGCTGCTCGACGAGGTCGCGGGTTGGCTCGCGCACGTCTACCTGCGCTACCCGGATGCGGTCGAGTCGTTCCCGGACTGCTGGTGCTGGCACCCGCACGTGGTCGAGGAGCTGCTCTGGCTGATGCACGCCTGGGCGGCCGCCTACCAGGGTCCGGCGGCGTCGGTGGCGTTGTCGGGGGACTGGCACGACCGCCAGCGCCCCGGCGTGGTCCGGCGGATTAAGGCGACGGCGGGGGTGTGCTCGCGGGAGAACCACCAGACCCGCCCCGGCTGGCCCGACCAGGTCACCGGCGCTCCCACGGTGCCCTCTGAGGCCGACCTGGACCGGATCGGCCGGTGGTGGGCGGACGCCCGCGAGGAGCCCGCCCCCGAGCCGCCGCGGACCGACAGCCGCATCGGCGAGGCGCTGCGGGGAGGTGTGCGATGAGCTGGAAGCGGTCGGCGGTGTGGCTGCCGGGCCTTGCAGTGGCGATCGGCGCGGCGATCGCGACCGCTCACGGCCTTTACGAGGTCGCCGTCGCCTCGCGGGTCCCCGAGCCGCTGGCGTGGCTCTACCCGCTGATCACCGATGGGCTCGCGCTCGTCGCCTATACCGCGACCGCGCGACTGCAGGGTTCGGCAGCCCGCTATGCCTGGACCGTCGTGGTGGTCGCCGCGGGGATGTCCGGGCTCGCTCAGGCCGCGTTCCTCGCCGGTGATGCGGGCGCGCTGGCCGCTCCGCCGTGGCTGCGGTTCGGGATCGGGGCGTGGCCCGCGGTCGCGGCCGCGGTGGTCGCGCATCTGCTGTACCTGCTCGCCGAGGACGGCCGTTCAGCGAACGACGGTGTACAGAGTTCAGTCGACCCTGTTCAGCCCGCGCCGTCGGAGGCGTTCAACCACCCTGCCGTCACGCACGGGATCGGCCCGGCTGTCGCCGGGCCGCGAGAGGCCGCCAACCCGTCGAGGCCTACCGATGAACGGGCGATCGCGCAGTCCCTGGCTCAGCCACCCGCAGCCGCTGCGGCGCCTGCCCGGGAGAAGGCCCGAGACCTCGCCCGCGCGCACTTCGAGCGCCACCGCGCCTGGCCGACCGTCTCCGAGCTCCAGGACGCCGCCGCCGTCTCGCGCGGCACCGCCTCCGCCGCGCTCAAGTCGCTCCGCGGCGACGACAACAGCCCCGAGACCGCACCCATCGCCCTGCACCTGATCACCAACACGACCGACGCCAGCCACTCCGACACCAGTCAGAAGACCACGCCATGACCAGAACCGAGAACCACGACCACAGCCACCGCAACTACTCCGAACGAACCACTCCACGACCAAGATCAAAGGACTCACACCATTGCATCACGATCGTCGGGTGCGGTCCGGCCTTCGGCCGACCGGGGATCACCACCCCTCTAGTTGATCTTGAAATGGCGGCGCGAGTGGTGAGGGTGGTGGGTGCGTCGTGCTGAGGATCGGCAACGGCTACAGCCCGGAGTACCTGCTCAAGGAGGTCGCGACCGGGCGGGAGAACTACTACACCGGCGCGGTCGCCGACGGGGAGCCTCCTGGCCGCTGGTGGGGCGCCGGCGCCGAGAAGCTCGGCCTGCGCGGCCTGGTCGACGCCGGGGACATGCGCGCGGTCTACGAACGGTTCCTAGACCCGCGCGCCGAGGGCTTCCGGGATCCGCAGCGATGGGCCGAGGTCCCGACGCTGGGGCACACCGGCAGGGCGTACAGGTCCGAGGACAAGCTGTACAGCGAGGCCGTTGAACGGGAGCCGAACGCCTCCCCTGAACGCCGAGCCGAGCTCCGTGTCGAGGCGGGCAAGAACGCCCGGCGCAACGTCTCCTTCTACGACGCCACGTTCAGCGTTCAGAAGTCGGTGACACTGCTGCACACCGCGTTCGAGGCCAAGGAGGTCGCCGCCCGAACAGCAGGGGACGCCGATACCGCGGCGGCATGGGGCCGGTTCCGGGAGGCGGTCGAGGACGCGATCTGGGCGGGCAACAACGCCGGCCTGGCCTACCTGCAGGACAAGGCCGGCTACACCCGCATCGGCCATCACGGCGGCGCGGCGGGCCGCCACGCGGACGCGCACGACTGGACCGTGGCGTCGTTCTTCCAGCACGACTCCCGCGAGCGGGACCCGCAGCTGCACATCCACAACACGATCCTCAACCGCGTCGAGGGTCCGGACGGGGCGTGGCGCACCCTCGACGGGCGCAGCCTCCACCGCTGGCGCGCGGCCGGGGCGGCGGTCGCCGAACGCACCACCGAGGAACGCATCACCTCCGCCCTCGGGATGGTGTTGGCGACCCGCCCGGACGGGAAGGCCCGCGAGGTCGTCGGGGTCCCGGCCGAGGCGATGGCGCTGATCTCGACGCGCCGCCACAAGCTCACCGCGAAGGCCGCCGAGTTCGTGTCGGCGTTCGAGTCCCGGCACGGGCGGGCGCCGACCAGCTACGAGCGCGAGCGCATCAACCAGGCCGCCACCCTGGCCAGCGCCTTCGGGCTGCGCAGCTGCTCGGGGACGACGGCGGGGAACGTGCCGGTCATCGATCCTGCGACCGACCCGGCCATGGCACGGAAGGCGCCCGTGAGGCCTGCGCCGGTGAAGAACGAGCCGGTCAGACCCGCACCGCGAGCTGCCACCGTCGGACGCGACCCGGCGCGCGGCCGTCCTCATGCTGTTCGCCGAGGGGCCGGAGGTGCTCCTCGTCGAGCGGGCGACCACGCTGCGCAACCACGCGGGCCAGGTCGCCTTCCCGGGCGGGCGGATCGACCCCGGCGACACCGGCCCGGTCGGGGCCGCACTGCGCGAGGCCGAGGAGGAGACGGGGCTGGATCCCGCGGGCGCGGTGCCGCTCGCCCTGCTGCCGGAGATGTTCATCCCGCCGTCGCGGTTCGTCGTCACGCCGGTGCTCGCGCACTGGGCGCAGCCGAGCCCGGTCCACGCCGTCGACCCGGCGGAGACGGCCACGGTCCTGCAGGTCCCGATCGCCGACCTGGCCGACCCGGCGAACCGGATCACCGTCAGCCATCCCAGCGGTCACCGCGGTCCGGCGTTCCTCGTGGCGGGGGTGCTCGTCTGGGGTTTCACCGGGGGCCTATTGTCCGCCCTGTTGGATCGCGCGGGATGGGCACATCCCTGGAACGAGACCCGGGTCCTCGACCTGGGCGCGGCGTGGGCGGCTGCCCGGTCGGACACCGGGCGGGAGGCTGCAGGCACGTGAGGCGGGCGTCATGAGCGAGCGTGCGAGCGGATCACCGGCCCGGCGCCCGCGCCCCGCAGCCCTCGGCGAGGGCGAGCGATGAGCTGGGTCGACGTCGTCGTGGTCGTCCTGGCCCTGGTCGCGGCGGTGTCCGGTTGGCGGCACGGGCTGGCCGTGGCGCTGCTGTCCTTCGTCGGCGTCGTGGGTGGCGCGATCCTGGGCGTGCGGATCGCGCCGCTGCTGGTGGACAGCATCCAGGCCCCGACCACGCGGATCATCGTGAGCATCGTCGTGGTGGTGCTGCTGGTGGCACTCGGCGAGACGATCGGCGTGTACTTCGGCCGCAAGATCCGCGACCGGATCCGCGGCGAGAGCGTCCTCACGGTCGACTCCACGCTCGGCGCCGTCGTGCAGGCGATCACCGTGGTGGTCGCCGCGTGGCTGGTGGCGCTGCCGCTGGCCTCGGCGAGCTTCCCCGGCCTGGCCGCGAGCGTGCGGAGCTCGGAGGTGCTCAAGGGCGTCGACTCGGTCATGCCGGAGCAGGCGCGCACCCTGCCCGCCGAGCTGCGCACCCTGCTGGACCGCTCCGGCTTCCCCGACGTCCTGTCCCCCTTCCAGGCCACCCCGATCCAGCAGGTCGGCCCGCCGGACCCGGCGCTGCTCAACCTGCCGATCGTGTCCGAGGTGCGCGACAGCGTGCTGAAGGTGCACGGCCGGGCCCCCTCCTGCCAGCGACAGCTGGAGGGCACCGGGTTCGTGGTGGCGCCCCAGCGGGTCATGACGAACGCCCACGTCGTCGCGGGCACCGACGAGACCACGGTCGAGATCGAGACCTCCCGCGGCATCCGGGAGCTCGACGCCCGGGTGGTCAGCTACGACCCGGAGGTGGACGTGGCGGTGCTCGCCGTCCCGGAGCTCGACGCGGACCCCCTGCGGTTCGCGCAGGCCCCGGCCGAGGCCGGAGACGACGCGATCATCCTCGGCTACCCGCTCGACGGGCCGTACACGATCTCCGCGGGCAAGGTCCGGGACCGCATCCAGCTCCGCGGCCCGGACATCTACGACGCCAACACCGTCACCCGGGACGTCTACACGGTCCGGGCCAAGGTCCAGTCCGGCAACTCCGGCGGCCCGATGATCGCCCCGGACGGTCAGGTGCTGGGCGTGGTCTTCGGCGCGGCCCTGGACGACTCGGAGACCGGCTTCGTCCTCACCGCCCCCCAGGTCGCCGCCGCACTCGCCGCGGCTCCAGGAGCCACCAGAGCAGCCCAGACCGGCGCCTGCGCAGCCTGACCCGCGAGTCCCCCACTCCCGACGCGCGAGTCGGACACCAGGACCCGCGAGTCCCCCACTTCCGACGCGCGAGTCGGACACTCCGCCGCTTCCGCGCCCCGCGCAGGCCGTAGCGTCTCGCGCGTGCACTCGAACGACGACGTCCCCCCGGGCTTCGAGCCGATCGTCACCTCGCCGTTCATCGAGTACCTCGGCCGGTTCCACTGGCTGCCGGGGACCGGCCGGTTCGGCATGCACGTCCGACCCGAGCACGCGAACACCCACGGCAACGCGCACGGCGGCTTCCTCGCGTCGATCGTCGACGTCGCCTGCTCCCGCGGGACCCGGTTCGCCCTCGGCGACGGCTCCACGGTCAGCACCATCACCATGACGCTCGACTACCTCGAACCCGTCGACGTGGGCCGGTGGTTCGAGGTCGACACGACCGTCGACCGGGCGGGTGGGCGGACGGTCTTCACGACCGGCCGGGTCGTCGTCGACGAGAAGGTGCTCGCGAAGGCCTCGGTCGTCCTCGCCCGGCACCGCCCCAGGCCGTGACCCGCCGCGACCCCCCATGTCCGACTCGCGCGTCGAAAGTGGGGGACTCGCGGGCCCTGGTGTCCGACTCGCGCGTCGGAAGTGGGGGACTCGCGGTCAGACGTCGCGGGTGATGGTCTGGTCGCGGCCCGGGCCGACGCCGATCGCGGAGACGGGGGCGCCCGTCAGCTCCTCGATGCGGTGCACGTAGGACTGCGCGTTCGCCGGGAGCTCGGAGAACGAGCGCACGTGCGAGATGTCCTCGAACCAGCCCGGCAGCTCCTCGTAGACCGGCACGGCGTGGTGGATGTCGGTCTGCGTCATCGGCATGTCGTCCACCCGCTTGCCGTCCACCTCGTACGCCACGCACACCGGCACGGTCTGCAGCGAGGACAGCACGTCCAGCTTGGTGAGGAAGAAGTCCGTGATGCCGTTGACGCGCTGGGCGTACCGGCCGATCACGGCGTCGAACCAGCCGCAGCGCCGGGGACGCCCGGTGGTCACGCCCACCTCGCCGCCGGTCTTGCGCAGGTACTCGCCGGAGGCGTCGAACAGCTCGGTCGGGAAGGGGCCCGAGCCGACCCGCGTGGTGTACGCCTTGAGGATCCCGATGACCCGGTCGATCTTCGTGGGGCCGATGCCGGAGCCCACCGCGGCACCACCCGAGGTCGGGTTCGAGCTGGTCACGAAGGGGTAGGTGCCGTGGTCGACGTCGAGCAGGGTGCCCTGGGAGCCCTCCAGCAGGATCGTCTCGCCCGCCTCGAGCGCCTGGTTCAGCAGCAGCCGGGTGTCCGCGATCCGGTGCGTGAAGCCCTCGGCCTGGCGCAGCACCGTCTCGACGACCTCGTCGACGTCCAGCGCGCGGCGGTTGTAGACCTTGACCAGCACCTGGTTCTTGAACGCCAGGGCCGCCTCGACCTTCTGGTGGAGGATCTTCTCGTCGAGCACGTCCGCCACCCGGACGCCGACGCGCGCGACCTTGTCCTGGTAGGCGGGGCCGATGCCGCGGCCCGTCGTGCCGATCTTGGACTTGCCCAGGAAGCGCTCGGTCACCTTGTCGATGGCGATGTGGTACGGCATGATCAAGTGCGCATCCGCGCTGATCATCAGGCCCGTGGTGTCCACCCCACGCCTCTCGAGGCCCTCGAGCTCCTCCAGCAGCACGCCGGGGTCCACGACCACGCCGTTGCCGATCACGTTCTTCGCACCCGGGGTGAGGATGCCCGAGGGGATCAGGTGCAGCGCGAAGTCCTGCCCGTCGGGCAGCACGACGGTGTGGCCGGCGTTGTTGCCGCCCTGGTAGCGCACCACCCACTGCACGCTCCCACCGAGCAGGTCGGTGGCCTTGCCCTTGCCCTCGTCGCCCCACTGGGCGCCGATCAGCACGATCGCCGGCATGTGAAACTCCAGTCCTGGCTTGCGGCGGGAGGGTAACCGATCAGGTGGCTTCGATCGATCAGGAACTGGTGCTGTTGACCTGTGGCGACAGGCCGGTGCGCCGTTTCCCGTTCCACGGTAGCCGCCCGGCGGCTCACCTCGGACGGGTGCCCGGCGTGCTGGCCCACGTGCCCGCGGTCTCGCTTCCCGCGCGACCCGGCAAGAACGACGTCGATCCCGTCCTCGACGAGCGGGAACCACGCAGGGTGATCGTCCACGGCGACGACGCCGATCTGGCGTCCGTGCTGGTCAGGCTGCTGCGCCGGGACCGGCTCGACGTCGAGGTGGCCTTCGTGCCCGCCACCCGCCGGTCCGCGGCGGCGCAGGCGTGGAACCTCCCGCGAGACCGGAGCGGGTCGGCGGCCCTCGCCCTCGACGCCCCGGCGAGGCCGACGCCGCTGATCCGGGACGACTCCGGCGGGGTGCTCGTGGGGCGCGGCGTGGTCCGCGACTTCGAGGGCGAGGCCTACTGCGACAACGTGCTCGTCCTGCGCGGGCGCACGAAGCGGCTGGTCGCCGTCCCCGGGCCCGACGGCGTGTCGGCCCTGCCCGGCAGGCAGGTCCGGGCCGCCACCGGGCGGGCCCTGCAGATCGGCTGCGTGGAGGCGTTCGTGGAGGTCGAGGGGGTCCCGCACCCCCGCCCCGTGCCGCGTTGGACCTGGTACCGGCACACCGCGGACTGGCTGCTGGTACGGCCCTGACCTGCGACGACACGATCACGCTCCGTCAGCGGATATATGGGTCCCGAAACGGGGGCGAAACATGCGGGCCGTAGAACTGTCGCCATGCACCTGAGCCCTCAGGAGCGGGACAAGCTGCTCGTGCACGTCGCGGCCGACGTCGCCCGCGCCCGGCAGTCCCGCGGCCTGCGCCTGAACTACCCGGAGGCCGTGGCCTTGATCACCGATCATGTCCTGGAGGGGGCTCGAGACGGGCGCAGCGTGTCCGAGCTGATGACGTCCGGGCGCACCGTGCTCACCCGGGCGCAGGTGCTCGACGGCGTGCCCGAGATGATCGACTCGGTGCAGGTGGAGGCCACGTTCCCCGACGGCACCAAGCTCGTCACCGTCCACTCCCCGATCGCGTGAGCACGCGACCCACCTCGGGCTGGGCGCCCGGGCAGGTCATCCCGGGCGACGAGCCGGTGGAGCTGAACCCCGGCAGGCCCCGGACCACCCTGGTCGTCACGAACACCGGCGACCGGCCCGTGCAGGTCGGGTCGCACTTCCACTTCGCGGCGGTGAACCCCGGCCTCGAGTTCGACCGCGAGGCGGCCTGGGGGACCCACCTGGACATCCCCGCGGGGACGTCGGTGCGGTTCGAACCGGGCGTCGAGAAGGAGGTCACGCTGGTGCCCCTGGCAGGCGCGCGCACGGTCCCCGGCCTGCGTGCGGAGTGGGCGGGCGCGCTCGACGAGCGCGACGCGACCCCCACCGAGAGGAACTACGGCGGATGACGACCCCTCCCACCCCGTCGGCCGCCGCGCCCCGGATCGAGCGCGGCCGCTACGCCGACCTCTTCGGCCCCACCACCGGCGACCGGATCCGGCTGGCGGACACGAACCTGCTGATCGAGGTCACCGAGGACCGCAGCCGCGGGCCCGCGTCCGGCGACGAGGTGATGTTCGGCGGCGGCAAGGTGATCCGCGAGTCCATGGGCCAGTCCGCCGTGACCTCGGCCGAGGGCGCTCCCGACCTGGTCATCACGGGTGCGGTGATCCTGGACCACTGGGGCGTCGTGAAGGCCGACATCGCCGTCACGGACGGCCGCATCACCGGGATCGGCAAGGCGGGCAACCCGGACACGATGGACGGCGTCGACTTCGTGATCGGCCCGTCCACCGAGGTGATCTCCGGCAACGGCAAGATCCTCACCGCGGGCGGGATCGACGTCCACGTCCACTTCATCACCCCCGGCCTGGTCGACACCGCGCTCGCCGCCGGGCTCACGACCCTGGGCGGCGGCGGCACCGGACCCGCCGAGGGCACCAAGGCCACGACCGTCACGCCCGGCCCGCGCAACCTGAGGCGGATGTTCCAGGCGCTCGACCACCTGCCGATCAACGTCCTGCTGATGGGCAAGGGCAACACCGTGTCCGCCGACGCCCTGTGGGAGCAGCTGCGTGCGGGTGCGGGCGGGTTCAAGCTGCACGAGGACTGGGGCACCACCCCCGCCGCGATCGACGCCTGCCTGCGCGTCTGCGAGTCCTCCGGCGTCCAGGCCGCGATCCACACGGACACGCTCAACGAGGCGGGCTTCCTCCAGTCCACGCTGGAGGCCATCGCCGGGCGCTCGATCAACGCCTTCCACACCGAGGGCGCGGGCGGCGGGCACGCGCCGGACATCATCGAGGTGGTGTCGGCGGCGAACGTGCTGCCGTCCTCGACCAACCCGACGCGCCCGCACACCGTCAACACGCTCGACGAGCACCTCGACATGCTGATGGTCTGCCACCACCTCAACTCCTCGGTGCCCGAGGACCTGGCCTTCGCCGAGAGTCGCATCCGCCCCACGACGATCGCGGCCGAGGACGTCCTGCACGACCTCGGTGCGATCTCGATGATGAGCTCCGACTCGCAGGCGATGGGCCGGATCGGCGAGGTGGTCATCCGGACCTGGCAGACCGCCCACGTCATGAAGGCCGCCCGCGGGGCCCTGCCGGGAGACGGCGCGGCCGACAACGCCCGTGCCCAGCGGTACGTGGCGAAGTACACGATCAACCCGGCGCTGGCGCACGGCATGGCCTCGCAGATCGGGTCGGTCGAGGTCGGCAAGCTCGCCGACCTGGTGCTGTGGGAGCCCAAGTTCTTCGGCGTGCGGCCGGAGGTCGTGCTCAAGGGCGGGTTCATCGCCTGGGCGCAGATGGGGGACGCGAACGCGTCGATCCCCACCCCGCAGCCGGTCTTCGCGCGGCCGCAGTTCGGGGCGGCGCCGCTGGTGGCCTCGGCGACCTCGCTGAACTTCGTGGCGGGGGTGGCCCTGGAGCACGGCTTCGGTTCCGGGTTGGCGAAGGGCGCCGTGGCCGTCGACGACACCCGGGGCATCACCAAGGCGTCGATGCTGCTCAACGACGCGACGCCCGAGGTGAAGGTCGACCCGGACAGCTTCGAGGTCCGGATCGACGGCGCGGTCGTCGTGCCCGACCCGGTCTCCGAGCTCCCCATGGCCCAGCGGTACTTCCTCTTCTGATGGGTCTCGCCTCCCTCGTGCTCGCCGACGCCCGGTTCCCGGGCGGCGGGCACGTCCACTCCGGCGGGGTCGAGGAGGCGGTGGCGCGGACGCTGGTGAGCGACGTCCCGACCCTGGAGTCGTTCCTGCGCGGACGGCTGCAGACGTCGGGCCTGATCGCGGCCGCCTTCGCCGCCGCAGCCGCCCGCACGGCGGCGGGCA
>NZ_JACBXB010000709.1 GCF_013870575.1 Pseudonocardia pini | reverse complement strand
TCGCTCACACCGACCAGACCACTCTCGACGCGGGCCCTGTGGAGACCGCCGGCGGGAGCACGACCCGACAGTCCGAGCTGACCGCGTCGAGCACCTGAGCCCTTCTGGCGCACGCCGGCCGACCGGCCCGCAGGTAGCGCCGGGAGGTCGAAGGCCAGTATCGAGACGACCACCGCGGGAGGACGATGACGAGACCGGAGACCGATAACTCTTGACCGACAACCTCAGCAGGCTGGACGACGAGGACTACCCGGTCGTCTCCATGGGACAGGCCGCGGAGCTCCTCGGCGTCCAGCCTGCCTTTCTGCGCAGCCTCGACACGTCCGGGGCCCTGCAGCCTCACCGCACCGACGGCGGGCACCGCCGGTACTCCCGACGCCAGCTCCGGGTGGCCACCCGGTTGCGTGAGCTCCTCGACGAAGGCCACACCCTCCTCTCGGCGGAGACGATCATGGATCTCGAGAACCGCCTCGACGACACGGACTCGGCCCGACAGCGCGCCGACGACGCCCGCGACCACGCCACCGCAGCTCTCGACACCGCCCGCGTCGATCTCCGCAGCCGCACCGACGAGCTCACCGCCGCCCGCGAGCAGGTCGAGGACCTGAACGACCGAATCCGCGACCTGCGCTGAGTAACGAGCCAGGACGGGTGCGATCCACTTGTCCGTGAGGCGGTGCCCGTCGCCCGGTGCGGCTACGTGGACGGGTCACAGGTCGAGCACGGCACGCATGCTCCGTCCACCTCGACAGCGTCGAGCTGCCGATGGCTCCTCCTCCTTCCCGATCCCTGGCAGGTCGCTCCGCCCTCGAACGGCTGAGCCGACTCGTCGACGGCGCGCCCCACCCATCGTGAAGTGCTTGCGCACCGCGGAGAGACTCCGGTTCAGCCGCGGACAGCCTCCTGAAGGCTAGCCGCGGCGTTCAGTGCGCCGATGGGCAAGGAGACAGGTGGCGTGCCGCGACTCCACCACGGTCTTGGCACAGGTCATCGGTAACGAGGGCCGAGACGGTGGCGATTCCAGTCCCTGCCGTTGATCATCGCTGGTGCGCTGCGGCCCATCGTCCTGCTGTCTGCCCTGGTGGTGCCGGTGGTGATGCTCGCTGACTGGTCGTTGCCGCCGTGGCCGGGATGAGCTCCGCCGCCCTCGCGGCGTTCCTGGTTCACGTGGTGATCGCGACGGTCGAGGGTGAGCCTGCACCGGTGTCTCCGATGCGGGCTCAGCCGGCGCCGCCGATCCCGATCTCGTTGCCGTCCGGGTCGTGGAACAGCGCTGTGCGCACGCCGTTGTCGTAGGTCTCCTCACAGACGGGATGTGTGCCGCGAGCGGCCGCCGTGGCGAGGTACCCGTCGGTCGTCTTCGTGGGCTCCACCCGCTCGTCGGTGGTGCTATCCCGCTGCGGAGCGGTCCTCGCTCGCCGGCCGAGACGACGGTCGAGACGGCAGACGCGTCCGTTCGGTCGCCCGTGTGACGGCCTGCCGGGCGAGCATGAGGATCTCCGTCCGATCGGGTACTGGCTCATCGGGTGGTGCCACCTTCCGCGGGACGGCCAGGGCGGGTGCGTCCGGTGCCCGGTCGGCGGCCGCGTCGATCAGGGCCGCCGTCCGGTCGTCGCCCAGGGTGCGCAGCAGGTCGGAGAGGTTGCGCAGGGTCGCCCACAGGTGGGTCCAGTTCCCGGTCCGCGCGAAGCCGTCGATGACCCGGGTGTAGCCGCGCAGGGCGTCGTGCACCCGGCCCGCGCGGGCGAGCACGGTCAGCAGCCCGACGCTGGCGACGCCGGCCAGGAACGTCGCTCCTACTCCGCGCGCCAGGTCCAGCGCGGCGCGGTAGTGCGTCTCGGCCGCGTCGAGGTCGCCGGCCAGCCCGTCGATCTCGCCGGCCACGTACGCAGCCCAGGACCGCATCGACGGGGAGACGGCGGCCGCTGTGGCAGGTCCGTTCCACCGGCGGGCCGAGGCCAGGTCGCCGCCGTAGGCGGCGGCGAGAGCAGCGATGCCGGGACACTCCCGCTGCTCGCCCGCCAGCGCCGCCCCGGCCGACGCCTGCTCGATGGTGGCCTCGAACTCACCGCGGGCGAGAGCGACGATGGAGAGGACCATGTGGCAGTACCAGGCGTCGGCGGCTGCAGGTCCCTGGTCGAGGCCGGCCCGGGCGAGCCGCTCCGCCTCCGCCGACTCGCCTCGCTGATAGGCCGCCTCGGCGGCGACGCCCAGCACCGCCGTCGCGCGGGGGTGCTCGGTGAGCGCGGGATCGGCGGCGAGCTCCTGGGCCCAACCCCTGAGCTCGACCAGGTCGCGATAGGCGACAGCGTCGAACAGCGAGACCACGATGGTCGCGGCGACGTCGGCTGCACCGCGTCGACGGGCCAGTCGCCAGGCCGCGCGCAGGTTGGCGATCTCCCGGCGGAGGCAGGCGTCCGCCGCGGCCTCGTCAGCCCCGTCGAGCTGTGCGTGGATCCGCTCGGCGAGCCCGCCCGCCCAAGTCACCAGCAGCGCTTCGGCGGCGTCCTCCTCGTGGGCTGCGGCCAGCCGGTCGGCTCCGAACGCGCGCAGGGTCTCCAGCATCCGGTAGCGGGTGGCTGCGCTGAAGTCGGCGTCGAGCAGGGAGGCGTCCACGAGCCGCGCCAACAGGCCGCCGGGGTCCCCTGCGAGCCCGAGATCGGTGACGAGCTGTTCGGCGGTCTCGAGGTCGACTCCGTCGGGGAAGAGCGCGAGGTGCCGGAACAGCCGCTGCTCATCGGGGGTGAGCAGCTGGTACGACCATTCGACGGTCGCACGCAGCGTGCGGTGCCGGGCGTCGCCGGCGGGCCCGGCGCCGAGCAGGTCGAGCGAGCGGTCGAGCCGGGCGTGCAGGTCGGCGAGCGACAGACTGGACAGCCTGCCCGCGGCGAGTTCGATCGCCAG
>NZ_JACBXB010000708.1 GCF_013870575.1 Pseudonocardia pini | reverse complement strand
GAGATCGAGACCGGGCTGCGGACGACGTCGGTGCCGAGGTTCGTGCGCCGCTGGACGACACCTCGAGGCTGATCGCCTCGTAGCTCAGCGCCGCCTCACGCTGCCGACCGGAGGGCACGAGCCGCTCCCAGAGCGCCCGGGTGGCTGCGGGCATCGCCGGCATGACGAGCCCGCTGAAGAACGCCAGTCCCACGACCAGCGGCAGCGGCGCCCCCAGCTCGATCCCGGCGACCAGGGCCGCCGCGCCGAGGGTGAACAGCGTGGCCACGACGAGCAGCACGCCCGACGGCCCGCGCCGGTCCATCAGCCTGCCCTGCGCCACCGTGCCGATCGCGACCCCGACCAGGGAGCCCGCCGACACCAGACCCGCCGTGGCGAACGAGCCCTCGACACGCTGGACGTAGAGCAGCGTGGCGAAGCTGTACATGGCGATCGGCAGCCTGCCGATCGCGGAGTAGACCACGGGCAGCGTGGCGCCGGGCACGGTCAGTGCGGAGCGGTAGTCGGAGAGCGAGACGGACACGCTCCGCAGGATCGCACAGTCTGGTACGCCCGTACCAGTTTTTTCGTGGAGACCCCCGTTACCAGGGGTCCGAGTCGATCTAGCGGGCGCGCCGGGCGAGCCGCTCGGGCTCGAGGATGAGCACGCTCTTGCCCTCCAGCCGCAGCCACCCGCGGTGGGCGAAGTCGGCCAGCGCCTTGTTCACGGTCTCACGGGAGGCGCCGACGAGCTGGGCGATCTCCTCCTGGGTGAGGTCGTGGGTCACCCGCAGCAGGCCGGACTCCTGGGAGCCGAACTGGCGCGCGAGCTGCAACAGCGACTTCGCGACGCGACCGGGCACGTCCGTGAAGATCAGGTCCGCGAGCATGTTGTTGGTGCGGCGCAGCCTGCGCGCCAGCACCCGCAGCAGCTGCTCGGCGATCTCCGGGCGCTTGCCGATCCACTCGCGCAACGCGGCGCGGTCCATGCTGTAGGCCCGCACCTCGGTGACCGTGGTGGCCGACGACGTGCGCGGGCCCGGGTCGAAGATGGACAGCTCACCGAACATGTCCGACGGGCCGGCCACCATCAGCAGGTTCTCGCGACCATCGGGGGACTTGCGGCCGATCTTCACCTTGCCACCGGCGATGATGTACAGCCGGTCGCCCGGCTCACCCTCGCTGAAGATGACGTGCCCACGCGGGAACTCCACGGGCTCCAGAGCCTGGGCCAGCACCTCGGCTGCGTGCGGCTCCACTCCCTGGAAGATCCCGGCCCGGATCAGAACATCGTCCACAACACCTGCTCCTCGTCCACATCCCCCGCGTGGCGTACGCGGGGGATCATCGGCGCGCCAGTCTAGGGGGTCGATCCGCACAATGTGACGAGACAACGCAGGAACACGGTGCCCGAACGGAGCATTCACGCTGCGGGACCGACCCGATGGGCCCCCCGCCCGGACGACCCGAGCCGGGCCGAACGGGCTAGGACGACACCTTACTCCGCCGTGCGGACCGCTTCCCGCCCCGGTTGCGCAGGCGGAACAGCTCCAGCGCCCGCCCCGTCCCCTGCCGGAACAGGGCCCGGACCTCGTCCGGACGGGGGCGCTCGAGCAGCTCGTCGAGCTCGTCCTGGCGCAGCGTGGACTCCCGCAGCCGGGACTCGACGCGCTCCATGCCCAGCGCGAAGAACATCACCAGAAGCGGTACGAGAACGGCCAGCCACGCAGTCATATCGCCACCGATGATGGCCTACCCCGCGGCCGCGGGGCGCACCGGGGTCCCGGCGTGTCGCGATCGATGCGCGATCGATACCGCGACCAGCAGCGACGCGATCGTCACGCTGCGTGCCGATCGCGGGAGTGTCGGTGGTCGGCCGTAGTCTCGCGACGTGACCACCACACTCCGGCGCCCCACGGGCCGTGAGGTCGCGAAGCTGTCCGCGCGGATCGCCGCGGGAGAGAGCAGCGTCGGCCGCGCGCGCCGCGTCGGGCGCATCCTCCGGTCGCTCGCCGTCGCCTATCCCGAGGCACACTGCGAGCTGGACTTCCGCGATCCGCTCGAGCTCGCCGTCGCCACGATCCTGTCGGCCCAGTCCACGGACAAGAAGGTCAACGAGATCAGCCCCGCGCTGTTCGCCCGCTACCGGACCGCGGCGGACTACGCGGGCGCGGACCGCGCCGAGCTGGAGGAGTACGTCCGGCAGACGGGCTTCTACCGCAACAAGTCGACCGCGCTGATGGGCCTGGGCGCGGCACTCGTCGAGCGGTTCGGGGGCGAGGTCCCCGGGAACCTCGACGATCTCGTCACGCTGCCGGGGATCGGCCGGAAGACGGCGAACGTGATCCTGGGCAACGCGTTCGGCGTCCCCGGCATCACCGTGGACACCCATTTCGGCAGGCTGGTGCGCCGCTGGGGCTGGACCACGGAGGAGGACCCGGTCAAGGTCGAGCACCAGGTCGGCGCGCTGATCCCCAAGCGGGACCAGACCATGGCCTCGCACTACGTGATCTTCCACGGGCGCCGGGTCTGCCACGCCAAGAAGCCCGCCTGCGGCGCGTGCACGCTGGCGATGGACTGCCCGTCGTTCGGGCTGGGACCCACGGAGCCCGCGGTCGCCGCGAAGCTGGTCAAGGGACCGGAGGCACCCCACCTGCTGGCGTTGGCGGGGTTGGGCGAGGGGTGAGCGGGGCACGGTCGGGGTCGGCTCGGGCGGGCGCGGCGTGAGGGTGGTGCGCGGGCATCGGGCGGAGATCGTCAGCACGGTCGTCGTGCTGCTGCTGGTGGTGGTCGGCGTGATCGCGTTGTGGCCTCGCGAGGCTGCGGCCCCGAGCACCTCCGTGCCCACCCGGACCGCCGATCTCGCCGATCTCCGTGCCCGGGCGGCGCTGCCCGCCTGCCCCACCGGCAGCGGACCGGGCGCGGG
>NZ_JACBXB010000707.1 GCF_013870575.1 Pseudonocardia pini | reverse complement strand
GCCCGCCCACCAGCCGTCGTCGCGCCCCGGCTCCCGGTCCACGGTGACGACGGCGAGCCCGGCGGCCGTGCACAGCGCCGTGACCGGGTCCTCCCGCACGGGATCGAGCAGCAGCATCCCGTCGACGTCGAGCCGTGCCAGCTCGGCGGCGTCCGCGGGCCGCGGCGCGAGCAACATCAGCAGGCCCGCCTCGATGGCCGCGGCGGCGCAGGAGACGGTGAGCTGCTGCAGGTAGTCGGAGTTCCGCATCCACTCCGCCCAGGACGAGCGGTCGGGCGGGATGCAGAGGGCGATCGTGCCGGTGCGGCCGGAGCGCAGCGACTGCGCCGCCCGACGGGGCCGCCAGCCGATCTCCCGCGCCGCCGCCTGCACCCGCTCCCGGGTCAGCGGGTCGACCCGGCCCTTGCCGCTCATCGCCGCCGAGACGGTGGAGACCGAGACCCCGGCGGCGCCCGCCACGTCGGCGATCGTGGGACGGCGGTGCATCGTTCTCCTCCGGGCGCGGGCGGGCGCCCGGAGGAGAACCTACCGTCAGACGACCTGCTGCACCCCGCCGACGAGGATGGTGGTGCCCGCCTGCGCGAAGGTGGCGAGATCGGCGTTGGCCGCCTGGCCCTCCGGGCTCGACATGGCGGCCTGCATCGCCTCGGGGGAGGCGTAGGTCAGGGTCGCGACGAGGTGGTAGGCGGGGGCCGAGCCGTCTGGCCCCGGACCGGGCCGGACGACGGTGTAGGACTCCAGGCCGGGCATCTTCGCCGCTAGCGGTGCGTGGACCTCCTCGTAGTGCTTGTCGAAGTCGTCCTTGTCCGCGGGCTGGTGGTACAGGACGGTCAGCGAGATCGACACGGTTCCTCCGTACTGCGGCACATCGGCGTGCCGCGCCAGGCCCATCTTCGAGGCGACTGCCTCACCCGTGACCCCTGGTCCCACGATGTGGGAGAACCGTGTGACATCGCGGGAGCCGCGGAGCACACTGCGGGCATGCGCACGTCCTGCGTCATTATCGCCTAGCGCGTCGGCAGCCCGATCGGCCGACGCGCAGACCTCCCGCATCCGCGGGGGGTCTTTTTTGTTGCCCTCCCACCACAGGAGCCCAGATCCATGTCCCGGACCGAGCCCGCAGGCACGCCCCTCGGTGACGCCTTCCACGTCTACGACACCACGCTGCGGGACGGCGCCCAGCGCGAGGGCATCTCGTACTCCGTGGCGGACAAGCTCGCCGTCGCCCGCCATCTCGACGGCCTGGGCGTCGGGTTCGTGGAGGGCGGATGGCCGGGTGCGATGCCGAAGGACACCGAGTTCTTCGCCCGCGCCGCCGCCGGGGAGCTCGAGCTGCGGCACGCGGTGCTCGTCGCGTTCGGGGCCACCCGCAAGGCGGGCTCGACGGCGGAACGGGACCCGCAGGTCAGGGCGTTGCTGGACAGCCAGGCCCCGGCGGTCACGCTGGTGGCGAAGTCGGACCGCAGGCACATCGAGCGGGCGCTGCGCACGGACGTCGCGGAGAACTGCGCCATGGTCGCCGACACCGTCCGGTTCCTGACCGGCGAGGGCAGGCGGGTGTTCGTCGACGCCGAGCACTTCTTCGACGGCTACCGGTTCGACCCGGACACCGCCCTGCGGGTGCTCGACGCGGCCATGACCACGGGCGCCGACGTCGCCGTGCTGTGCGACACCAACGGCGGGATGCTGCCGCTGGGGCTCGCGGAGGTCGTCGCCGAGGTCGTCGCGCGGACCGGGTTCCGGATCGGCATCCACTGCCAGGACGACACCGGCTGCGCGGTCGCGAACTCCGTCTCGGCGGTGCAGGCCGGTGCCACGCACGTGCAGTGCACGGCCAACGGCTACGGCGAGCGGACGGGCAACGCGGACCTGTTCGCCGTCGTCGGGAACCTCGCGACGAAGCTGGACATGCCGGTGCTGCCCGCGCTGACCGACCTGACCCGGGTCTCGCACGCGCTGGCGGAGATCGCGAACCTCGCGCCGGACACCCACCAGCCCTACGTCGGGTCGTCGGCGTTCGCGCACAAGGCCGGGCTGCACGCGTCGGCGATCAAGGTGGATCCGGAGCTGTACAACCACCTCGACCCGGCCGTGGTCGGCAACGTGCAGCGGGTGCTGGTCACCGAGATGGCGGGCCGCGCGTCGGTGGAGCTGAAGGGCGCCGAGCTGGGGCTGGCGCTGGCCGAGCGGCCGGACGCGGTGTCGTCGGTGGTCGGCACGGTGAAGGAGCGGGAGGCACAGGGCTGGTCCTTCGAGGCCGCCGACGCGTCCCTCGAGCTGCTGATGCGCGACGCCCTGGGCGAGGAGTCGCGGGTCCCGTTCGCCCTGGAGTCCTACCGGGTGATCATCGAGCGGCGGGCCGCGGCGGAGGCCACCGCGGAGGCGACGGTCAAGCTCGTCGTGAACGGCGAGCGGCTGATCGCGACCCGGGAGGGGAACGGGCCGGTCAACGCGCTCGACGCCGCCCTGCGCGCGGCCCTCGAGCCCTCGTGCCCGTGGCTGGCCGGGATCGAGCTGTCGGACTACAAGGTCCGCATCCTGACGCCGGGTGGTTCGGCGGGCACCCACGCCGTCACCCGCGTGCTCGTGGAGACGAGCGACAAGGCGGGGGAGTGGACGACGGTGGGCGTGCACTCCAACGTGGTCGAGGCGAGCTGGCTGGCCCTGGTCGACGCGCTGACCTACGCCGCCCTCCGCACGGCGTAGCGGCCGCGCCCGGCGCTCTCACCCGGCAGGTGTCGCCACCTTCACTGGCTGCGGCGCCCGCCTCGCCCACCTCGGCGCGTGCTCCTGCCACAGCCCGAGCCCCAGCACCCGGGCGGGCACGATCTGCAGGCCGGGGTGTCGCTGCAGGAACCGCGCGAAGGGGGGCAGCTCGGTCGCCTCGGCGGTGGGGGCGTCGGGGTCG
>NZ_JACBXB010000706.1 GCF_013870575.1 Pseudonocardia pini | reverse complement strand
CCACCAGGGCGACGGCCACCCAGGCCACCACCCCGATCGCGATCCAGCCGGCGACGGGCATTCCGTTGCTCCTTGTCGAGCGTCCGAACACCGAGTGTCCCCGAACATCCCCGTGCCCGCACCCACGCAGGCGGGTGGGCCCGTACACCCGTTCGGGGCAGCGGAGGTGACTATCGGTCAGCCGACGTCCGGCAGCGCCGGGCCCAGGAGGTCGTCCGCGTCCACGATCCGGTAGGCGTATCCCTGCTCGGCGAGGAAGCGCTGACGGTGCGCGGCGTAGTCGGTGTCCAGGGTGTCCCGGGACACGACCGAGTAGAAGTGCGCCTGCCGCCCGTCGCCCTTGGGCCGCAGCAGCCTGCCGAGCCGCTGCGCCTCCTCCTGCCGCGAGCCGAAGGTGCCGGAGACCTGCACCGCGACCGTGGCCTCGGGCAGGTCGATGGAGAAGTTGGCGACCTTGCTGACGACGAGTCGGTTGATCTCGCCCTTGCGGAACGCGTCGAACAGCGACTCGCGCTCCTTGTTCTTCGTCGAGCCCTGGATGACGGGGCAGTCGAGGGCCTCGCCGAGCTCGTCGAGCTGGTCGAGGTAGGCCCCGATGACGAGCGTGGGCTCACCCTTGTGCCGGTCGAGGATCGCCTTCACGACGGGCAGCTTGGTGTGGGCCGTGGACGCCATCCGGTACCGCTCCTCGGCCTCGGCCGTGGCGTACATCAGCCGCTCGTTCTCGGTCAGGGTGACCCGGACCTCGGTGCACTCGGCGGGCGCGATCCAGCCCTGCTCCTCGATGTCGCGCCACGGCGCGTCGTACCGCTTGGGTCCGATGAGGGAGAAGACGTCGCCCTCCCGACCGTCCTCGCGGACGAGGGTGGCGGTGAGCCCCAGCCTGCGCCGGGACTGCAGGTCCGCGGTCATCCGGAAGACGGGGGCGGGCAGCAGGTGCACCTCGTCGTAGACGACCAGGCCCCAGTCCCGGGAGTCGAAGAGCTCGAGGTGCTTGTACTCGCCCTTGGTCCGCCGGGTGATCACCTGGTAGGTCGCGATGGTGACCGGGCGGATCTCCTTCTTCTCGCCGGAGTACTCGCCGATCTCCTCCTCGGTCAGGCTGGTGCGCGCGATCAGCTCGCGCTTCCACTGCCTGCCACTCACCGTGTTCGTCACGAGGATCAACGTCGTGGCCTTGGCCCTGGCCATCGCCGCCGCCCCGACGAGCGTCTTGCCCGCCCCACAGGGGAGGACGACGACGCCGGACCCGCCCGCCCAGAACCCCTCGACCGCCTGGGCCTGGTAGTCCCGCAGCTCCCAGCCGTCCTGGACGAGGTCGATCGCGTGGGCCTCGCCGTCCACGTAGCCCGCGAGGTCCTCGGCGGGCCAGCCGACCTTGAGCAGCAGCTGCTTGAGGTTGCCGCGCTCGGAGGGGTGGACGATCACGGTGTCGTCGTCGATGCGGGTGCCGAGCAGGGGGGCGATCTTCTTCTGCCGCAGCACCTCCTCGAGCACCGCGCGGTCCGTGGTGCTCAGCACCAGGCCGTGGGCGGGGTGGTTGGCCAGCTGCAGCCTGCCGTAGCGGCCCATCGTGTCGACGACGTCGACCAGCAGGGGCTGCGGGACCGCGTAGCGGGAGAACCGGACCAGGGCGTCGACGACCTGCTCGGCGTCGTGGCCCGCGGCCCGGGCGTTCCACAGGGCCAACGGGGTGACGCGGTAGGTGTGCACGTGCTCCGGGGCGCGCTCGAGCTCGGCGAACGGAGCTATCGCGGTCCGGGCGTCCGCCGCAGCCGGGTGGTCCACCTCGAGCAGCAGCGTCTTGTCGGACTGGACGATGAGCGGTCCGTCGGTCACGCGGGGGATCCCTTCGGCGATGGGGCTGGTACCGGTCACGGGGAGCCGGGCGGCTGTCCACGCACGGTGAGCGGTCGGGCGGTCGGCCACCCGGTCGGGGTGTGGACAACTCGCTCGTCCGAGGCAGGCGCGGGGCCGTGTCCGGCTATGCTGACCGCGCACTGTCCGTAGTACGTACGTGTGCCGCGTCGATCCTATTCCCTGTTCCCCGCAGGTGGCTCGTCGCAGCCGCCGCGTGTCGCGGAATCCGCTGTACGAGAGGCGGAGCGGCGCCACCCCGCCGTCCCGAGCCCCCTCGTCGGCACCCGACCGGAAGGCCCGACCGATCAGCACCGAGCTCCCCGCCCGCTCCCCCGCACCGCCCCCGATCTCGCCGAACACCCGTGCGAGCCGCTCGGCCACTGGCCGCTCCCGGCCCGCACCTCGGCTCGCACAGCCGCCCGTGGGGCGCGGATCGTCGGTCGCGCGTGTCAAGGTCGGTCAGGTCGTCGCGAGCCACATCAGGGAGACGTTGACGTGACCAGCACCGAACGCGACCCCGCGTGGTCGGAGCGGCTGAACCCCCGCAACTGGAGCCTCGCCGCGAAGCTCGTGGCCGTGGGCCTCGTGCCCACGCTGTTGGCCTTGGTGCTGGGCGTGCTGCGGATCTCCGACCAGGCAGGGGTGGCCGCCCAGCTGGGCCAGGACAACCGCCTGCTCGACGTCCGGTCGGGGATCACCGCGACCGCGCAGGCGCTGCAGGCCGAGCGGAACGCCGCGGTGCTCTACGTGGCCGGTGGTCGCCAGGGTGACCGCGGCCCGCTGGACCAGGCCGTCGCCGCCAGCGACACGCAGCTGGACCGGGTCCGCGCCGCGCTCTCCGACTCCGCCCTGCTCGATGCGTCGAGCACCACCGCGCTGCAGAACGCCGAGGGCGGGTTCACCCAGCTCCCGGTGCTGCGGACCGAGGTGGGCAACTCGGTCGTCGGCACGGATGCGGTCAGCTCCCGCTACACCTCGGTCATCCAGCGGGCGGGCGTGCTCGAGCGCGCATTGGTCCGGCAGGGTGCGGCCGCGGACGCCGCGGGCCTGG
>NZ_JACBXB010000705.1 GCF_013870575.1 Pseudonocardia pini | reverse complement strand
CCAGCTCGAGCGCCGCCGTCATGGACCCGTCCGGGCTGGTCACCGAACGTCCGGCCGGCCCGCCCGCGCTCTCCGACCCCTACTCCGCGGCCAAGGCGGAGGCCGACGCGCTCGTGCTCGCCGCGGACCTGGACGCGTCGATCGTGGTGCCGGTGAGCATCTACGGACCCTCGCCCGCGGGGCCGCAGAGCTACAACGGCCTCCTGCTGGCGGCGGCGCGCGGGGAGATCACCGAGATCGTCGACGCGCCGATCGGCTGGGTCCTCGCCGAGGACGCGGCCGCGGGCACGCTGCGCGCGCTCGACGCGGGCGAGCCGGGGCACCGGTACGCGCTGTGCGGCGAGGTGGCGCCCTTCGGCCGGGTCCTGGACCGGGCCTGCACACTGCTCGGGAGCCCGCACCGGGTGCAGGCGCTGCCGCCGGGCTCCACCCTCGGTCCGGACGCGCCGACCTTCGCCCGGCGCTCCGAGGTCTACGGCCACTACCCGCCGGTCCGGGTGGACGACGCCCAGGCCCGCGCGCTCGGGATCGCGCCCCGCGGTGTCGAGGAGGGGCTGGCACTCACCTGCCGGTGGCTGGCCTGAGACGGCCGCTGCCGGCGTCCCCGAGGGGAACGCCGGCAGCGGAAGACTCAGCAGATGCCGCTTAGAGCGGGGTCACCGAGTCGGCCTGCGGGCCCTTGGCGCCCATGGAGGACTCGAAGGAGACGCGCTGGTTCTCCTCGAGGGTCCGGAAGCCCTGGGTCTGGATGGCCGAGTAGTGGACGAAGACGTCCGGCCCGTTGTCGTCGGTGGCGATGAAGCCGAAGCCCTTCTCGGCGTTGAACCACTTGACGGTGCCCTGCGGCATAACTGTTCTCCCACGCACACTGAACGGATCCGGTCGACATGCTGACGCCCGGAGGCTGCGCGGGAGCACGACGGGGTGGGAGTGGAAGCCCCCGACCGCGCGTGCGGAGCCCGCTGTCACACACATCCACGCACGCTGTCTCAACGATCGAGGAAGACACGACTGCAACCGGCAGGAACGCTATCACGGCCGAACGTGACGGCGGACGCACTCCTGCACGACGATCCACCGGGTCCACCGCGATCTCTTCTTGTCCTCTTCGTTGCGCTACCGTGACCTTCAGGTCGCTGGTGACGGGCCGGTCCTCCTCCGTGCCCCACCGTCGGCCGGAGCCGGTCCTCCCCCGACCGACCCCCCGCTAGAGATAGGCCACGCATGCCCACCCTCGCCCCGGAACACCCCGGACCGCGCGCCGCGGAACCCGCCACCGAGGGACGTCGCTCCGCGCTGGAGCACGTCCTCGTCGTCGCCTTCATGGTCATCCCGCTGCTGGCGGTCGCGGCCGCCGTGCCCGTCGCGTGGGGCTGGGGTCTGGGCTGGACGGACGTCGCCCTCTTCGCGGTGTTCTACGTCGTCAGTGGACTGGGCATCACGGTGGGCTTCCACCGGCACTTCACGCACGGGTCGTTCAAGGCGCGGCGGGGCCTGCGGGTCGGTCTGGCGGTGGCCGGGTCGCTCGCCCTGCAGGGCTCGCCGATCTCCTGGGTCGCCGACCACCGCAGGCACCACGCCTTCTCCGACAAGGAGGGCGACCCGCACTCGCCGTGGCTGTTCGGCACCGGGCCGGGCGCGCTGGCCAAGGGCTTCTGGCACTCCCACATGGGCTGGTTGCTGGAGCGGGACAAGACCAACGCCCGCCGGTTCGCCCCCGACCTGCTGGCCGACACCGCCGTCCGCCGGGTCTCGGACGGCTTCCTCTGGTTCGCCCTCACCAGCCTGCTGCTGCCGGGGCTGCTCGGCGGTCTGCTCACCTGGTCCTGGGCCGGGGCGCTGTCCGGGCTGTTCTGGGCCGGGCTCGTGCGCGTGGCGCTCCTGCACCACGTCACCTGGTCCATCAACTCGGTCTGCCACATCTGGGGGGACCGGCCGTTCGCGGCGCGGGACCGCTCGGCCAACGTCTGGTGGCTCGCGCTGCTGTCCTTCGGGGAGTCCTGGCACAACCTGCACCACGCGGACCCCACCTGCGCGCGACACGGCGCCGAGCCCGGCCAGGTCGACGTCTCCGCCCGGCTCATCCGGATCTTCGAGTCCCTCGGGTGGGCACACTCCGTGCGCTGGCCCACGGCCCGGCGGCTCGAGCGGCTGACCCGCCCCGAGCACGCTTCGTGACGGCACCCCGGGCGCAGCTCCACGTTCGGTGACCTCCGCCCTGAACGGGTGAGGGTGATCCGCTTCGTACGCCACCGGGTGACACGAGAGGCCCCTGGGACCCACCGACCGGGTCCCCGCCCCCTCCGCAGGCCTCCGGTCACCCGGTCGGGCGTCGCGCGTCCGGGGGTTCAGGGGCGGGAGTGCACACGTTGCGCGATCTCGCCGGTGGGCCCTCCCCGATCGGGTCATGGTCAGCCGCCACCCGACCTCCACATGATTCCGCCGTTCCCCGCCGGACATCACTAGTAGGAGGCTTGCCGTGCGGAAGAAGATCGCGCTCTCGCTCGTCGCTGTGGCGACGTGCGGCAGCGTCGCCGTCCTCGGGGCGGGCACGGCCATGGCCGCGCCCGCGGCCGAGCAGCTGCCCGCAGTACCGACCCTGCCCGCCGTGCCGGTCGTGCCCGCCGTGCCCGAGACGCCGCTCGGCGGCCTGTTGAACGACGTCCTGGGCACCGTCCAGGGCCTGCTCCCCTCGCTGCTCGGCGGGCTGATCCCGCCGGACCCGGTCGCCGTGGTGCCCGCTCTGCCGGTGACCCCGCCTGCGCTGCCCGACGTCCCGGTCGACACGCTGCCGGTCGACGCCGTGCCTGCTGCCGTGCCCGCCGCCGCCGTGCCTGTCGACGCGGTGCCTGTCGACGCGGTGCCTGTCGACGCCGTGCCTGTCGACGCCGTGCCTGTCGACGCGGCGCCCGCG
>NZ_JACBXB010000704.1 GCF_013870575.1 Pseudonocardia pini | reverse complement strand
AGTCCGGCGCCCCGCGGAAGGCCGGGTGCACGCCGAGCGGGAGCCCGGAGCCCGTCGCGACCCGCTGGAGCAGGTCGGTGAGGGTGCGGCGCTCGGCGGCGGTCAGTGTGGCGAGCAGGTCGTCGTGCTCGAAGGCCTCGAACACGTGGTCCGCCCTGGTCAGCAGCTCGCGACCGGCCGGGAGCAGATGCACCGTGTAGGCCCGGCGGTCGGTGGGGTGGCGCCGCCGCTCGGCGAGGCCCTCGGCCTCCAGCTCGTCGACCAGCCCGACCATGACGTTGCGGTGGATCCGCAGCTGCTCGGCGATCTGCTGCTGGGTGAGCCCGTCGGTGTCGGTGAGCAGGGCGAGCATGTCGAAGTGGCGCGGGGCGATCCCCAGCGGCGCCAGGTCCTCGGTGAACCGGACCTTCACGTGCGCCCCGAGCTGCGCCAGCAGGAAGGCCGGGTGCGCGGCCAGGCGGACACGACCGTCGTCCGGAGTCACGTCCGAGACCGTACCGTACAGTGATTGCTCTGTTGCATGATAATCACTTGAGGTGCATACTTCCGCCACGACGAGGCGAGGGAGCCCGTGATGGCGAGGATCGACGTCCAGGGCGCGCTGGCGCTGGTGACCGGTGCAGGCGGCGGGATCGGCCGTGAGACCGCCCTGGCACTGGCCCGCCGCGGGGCTCGCGTCCTGTGCACCGGCCGCACCGCCGAGACCGTCGAGCGGACCGCGGAGCTGTGCCGCAGCGTCGGCGCGGAGGCGGAGAGCCACGTCCTCGACGTCACCGATCGCGCCGCGATGGAGGCCCTCGCCGCGCGGGCCCCGGTCGACATCCTGGTCAACAACGCCGGCGTGGGAATGAGCGGGCACCTCGCCGAGACGACCGCCGCGGACTGGACCTGGATCCGGGGCGTCAACCTCGACGGCGTCGTCCACGGCTGCGCGGTGTTCGCCCCGGGCATGCTCGCCCGCGGCCGCGGGCACATCGTCATCCTGTCGTCGGGGCTCGCCTACCTCTACCCGGGGACCGAGCCCGCCTACGTCGCGACCAAGGCGGCGGTGCTGGCCCTGTCCCGGAGCCTGCGCGCGGACCTCGCGCCCCGCGGCGTCGGGGTGACCGCGATCTGCCCCGGGATCACCGACACCGCCATCGTCGACACGACCCGCTACCTCGGCAGTCGGGCCGAGGAGACCGTGCGGGCGCGTTCGAGGGCCCGGTTCGACCGCGGTCACCCACCGGCCGAGGTCGCGACGGCGATCGTCCGGGCCGTCGAGCGCAACCGGGCGGTCGTCCCGGTCGGGATCGAGGCGCGGGTCGGCTGGTGGCTCCACCGCTACCTTCCGCTGCGCGCCCAGCAGGTGATCAGCAGCCTCCCGCTGACCTAGGCGCCTCGTCGCAGGCGCCCGCCCCGGCGTCGACGGGGCCACCCTCACCCATCCGCCGCAGGATCTCGGTGAGCCGGGTGCGCTCCTCGTCGGTGAGCGCCGCGAACAGCTCGTCCTCGGCGGCGTACTGCGCGGCGACCGCCGCGGCGAGCAACGCGTCCCCGGCCTCGGTGAGGGCGACGGTGTGCCTGCGCCGGTCCACCGCGGACCGCGTCCGGGTCACCAGTCCGCGCTGTTCGAGCGGGTTGAGCAGCGCGACGACGAGGCTGGGGTCGAGACCCAGGTCCTCGACCAGCGTGCTCTGGCCGACCTCCCCGCCCTCCTGCAGCATGCCGAGCAGCTGGAACTGGCGGGGCGTGAGGTCCTGCCGGTCGTGCGCGGCGCGCAGGTGGCGCATCGCCCGGTTCCCGAGCAGGGCCAACAGCAGACCGGGGCTCTCGCGGCGGTCGCAGACGCCCGGCGTCGACCGACGCCCCTCGTCCCCTGCCACCGCCGCCATGGCAGGCAGTGTAGGTCAGGGGAGACCGTTGACGGTTCTCAACGATTGAGTACTGTCCACCACGAAGATCCTCACGACTCCTGGAGCTCCCATGGCCTCACTCGACCTCACCGGCGACATCGCCCTCGCCGTCGACACCGCCGCCGAGCGCGGCCACGCCCTCGTCGTCGGCTACGTCGACGACGCCGGCTACCCCGTGACCAGCTTCCGCGGCAGCACCCACGTCCACAGCCCCACCCAGCTCGCGCTGTGGGCGCGCAAGCAGTCGGACGGACTGGCCAAGGCGATCGTGGCGAACCCGCAGGTCACGCTGCTGTACTTCGACCGCGAGGGACCCGGCCCGTTCTTCCTGTCCGTCCGCGGCAAGGCGCGCGTGGCCCCGGAGGCGGACGACGCCGTGTACGCGGGCATGATCCAGGGCGAGCGCGACCTGGACCCCGAGCGCGCAGGTGTCGCCGTGCTCATCGACGTCGAGTCCGTCTTCGGGGCGGGCGCCTCCGGCCCGATCCAGCAGACCGCCGAGGAGGGGGAGGCGTGATGGCCGCGGCCGCGATCCCCGCGACGCACGCCGACCTCGCCGCCGCCCGCGGCGTCGGCGTGCTCTCCACCGTCGACGCCGCGGGCATGCCCCAGGCGACCGCGATCTGGTTCCTCCACGAGGACGGCGTGGTCCGGACCTCGCTGCTCGAGACCCGGCAGAAGGTCCGCAACCTGCGCAAGCAGCCCAAGGCCAGCCTGCTGATCGTGGACCCGGCCAACCCCTACCGGACCCTCGAGCTGCGCGGCGAGGTGACCTTCGACGAGGACCCCGACCGCACCTTCTTCCGGCACATCGTCACCTCCTACGGCGGCGACCCCGACACCTTCCCGGACGACGACACGCCGCGGGTCACGCTGAACCTGACCCCCAGCCGCGTCGTCACCTTCGGGGCGCCCCCGGAGAGCTGAGCTCCGGCCCACCCTTGAGCTGCGCCGCGGATCCTCATGGTCGAGGCGCTCCTCGGCCCGGCCGACCACCACCTCCGGACGCTGGGCGCCGCCCGCCGGGGGT
>NZ_JACBXB010000703.1 GCF_013870575.1 Pseudonocardia pini | reverse complement strand
ACCACGGTCCGCGGCGAGTGGCAGAACCGCAGCAGGACCGGGACGCCGAAGGCGCCGACCACCGCCGCGATCTGGAAGATCGACGAGCTCAGCCCGGCCGCGGACTCCGTCATGTCCAGCTCGTCGCGCAGCAGGGACGGCAGCCAGGCCGTCACGCCGTAGTAGGCGAAGGCCTGTCCGGCGAAGGCGAACGTCAGGCCCCAGACGACCGGGCGCCGCCACCAGACCGGTCCGACCGTCGACGGCCCCTCCGTGGGCGCCTCGCCGACGGGTGCCGCCGTCGCGGCCCGGGTGGCCCGCCACCACACCACCGCGGCCACCACGGCCAACGCGCCCCAGGCCGCCGTCGCGAACCGCCAGTCCACCACGCCCGCGATCGGCACGGTCAGCGAGAGGGTGATCATCGACCCGACGTTGAGCGCCGCGGTGTAGGCGCCCAGCACGGCGCCCGCGCGCTCCGGGAGGTCCCGGCCGATCACCACCGGCACGGCCACGTTCCCCACCGTGATCGCGCACCCGATGAGCAGGGTGCCCGCGATCGCCGTCGGCAGGCCGCCCACGGAGCGCAGGACGATGCCCGCCAGCAGCACGCCGATCGCGACCAGCACCCCGCGGCCCAGCCCGAGCCTGCCCAACAACGCCGAGGCGAACGGGGTAGCCAGGCCGAAGCAGAGCACGGGGAGGCTGGTGAGCAGACCGACCGTGCCCGCCGAGATCCCCAGGTCCGCCGCGATCGACTCGGTGACCGGCGAGACGGCGACGATCGGGCCGCGCAGGTTCAGCGCGAGCAGCAGGATCGCGGCGACGAGCAGACCGGGCGCGACCAGGCGGGTGGGCGCGGGGATGTCGTGCGTGGTGGTCACTGGTTCCATACTTGCAGTGCGAAACTCCGCGGTCACGCGGTCGTGAGGCAGCCGACTACCGTCGGCGGGGTGACGACTCCCCCCGGTGGCGCTGGGTGGGACCCGGGGCCGTCGGGACCGCGTCGGCGGGCAGGCTCGTCGAGGCGGGCCACGAGGTCGTCCTGTGTGGGCGGTCGTCCCGGGGTCGCCGCGGGTCACGCCGACCGACGAGCGGGGGACCCGGGAGATCGCGCCGCGGTGGGCCGCCGACCCCTCCCCCATCCCGTGGGTAGTGCTCGCCACGAAGATCCACCAGACCGCCGCGGCCGGGCCGCTGCAGCGGGCCGTCACCGGGCCCGACACGGTGCTGGTGGCGGCGCAGAACGGCGTCGACCACCGCGAGCGGCCTGCCGACACGGCGCCTGCCGCCTGCAGCCGGCCGAGCGGCACGAGATCGTGGTGCCCGCCACGCGGGCCGTGGTCGCGCTCGGGTCCGCCCTACCGCTCTGAGCCGGGCTCCTGGTAGACGTCCGGCACGCCGTCGGCGTCCGCGTCGAGCGTCTCCTCCGCCTCGATCCGGCGGTAGTGGGCGTTGCGGACCCGCAGCACCACGGTGGCGAGCAGCGCGGCGACCAGCGAGCCGCCGAGCACACCGATCTTCACCTGGTCGTCGAGGTCGCTGCCGGTCCCGAAGGCGAGCTCGCCGATCAGCAGCGAGACGGTGAACCCGATCCCGCCGAGCAGGGCCAGCCCGAGCACGTCCCACCAGCTCAGGCCCTCGGCGAGGCGGGCGCGGGTGAAGCGTTGGACCAGCCAGGTCGCCCCGGTGATCCCCACGGTCTTCCCCACCACCAGCCCCACGGCCACGCCCAGGGTGACCCGGTGGGTGAAGGCCCCCGCGCCGGCGTCGACCACCGAGACGCCTGCGGCGAAGAAGGCGAACACCGGCACCGCGACCCCGCTGGAGATCGGCCGGAAGCGGTGCTCGAAGTGCTCGGCGAGCCCGGGCCCGGGCCCCTCGGCCCGCCGCACGACGGGCACGGCGAAGCCGAGCAGCACCCCCGCCACCGTGGCGTGGATGCCGGACTCGTGCACGAGGACCCAGGTCAGCACGGCGAGCGGGAGCAGCAACCACCACGACCGCACCCGGCGTTGGACGAGCAGCGTGAACAGCCCCAGGGGGGCGAGCGCGAGCAGCAGCGGCACGATCCGCAGGTCGTCGGTGTAGAAGACGGCGATGATCACGATCGCCAGCAGGTCGTCCACCACGGCGAGGGTGAGCAGGAAGGTGCGCAGCGCCGAGGGCAGGTGGGTGCCGATCACCGCCAGCACGGCGAGCGCGAAGGCGATGTCCGTGGCGGTGGGGATCGCCCAGCCGACGGCGGTGTCGCGGCCCGCGTTGAAGGCCACGAAGACCACTGCGGGCACGATCATCCCGCCGACGGCGGCAGCTACCGGGAGCGCGGCCCGGCGTGGGTCCCGCAGGTCCCCGGCCACGAACTCGCGCTTGAGCTCCAGCCCCGCCACGAAGAAGAAGACCGCCAGCAGCCCGTCCGCCGCCCAGGTGGCGAGCGGCAGGTCGAGGTGCAGCGCGGCGGGCCCCACCCGCAGCTCGCCGAGGGCCTCGTAGGCCTCGCGCCAGGGCGAGTTCGCCCAGGCCAGGGCCACGATCGCGGCACCGACGAGCAAGAGCCCGCCCACGGTCTCGGCCCGGAGGAGATCGCCGATCCGGCGGGCCTCGGGCCAGCTGCCTCGGGCGAAGAGGGTGCTCACGGGCATCTCCAGGGTAGGCGGGTGCGACTCGCCGACCAGACTTCCCGGCACACCGGCGACGACCCTACGGCACGTCTTGCGCACGCGAAAGACGAAAATGTGGCATCTTCGGTACAACCGCAGGTAGGGAGGTCACCGGTGACGGGACCCATGCGCGGTCGGCGGCCGACGACGGCACCGGCGACCGCGGGCGAGATCTTCGCGTTGATCCGGCAGGGCCTGGTCGCCACGCGCACCGAGATCGGCCGCGCGACCGGCCTGTCCCTCACGGCGGTGGCCGCCCGGGTGGACAGGCTGCTGGCCGAGGGGCTG
>NZ_JACBXB010000702.1 GCF_013870575.1 Pseudonocardia pini | reverse complement strand
GCGGCGATGCGCGAGGTGTGGGCATGAGCACGGTGCCGGGGGTGGGTGAGGTGGCGGCCCAAGATCGCACGTTTCGTGCTCTCAGCGCGGCAAGATCGCCGGTTGGGTGCACTGAGCGCGGTTCGGACAGCGCTGAGAGCACGCAAACCACGATCATGGTCGGCGGCCGTGGCGCTCGGGAGGTCGAGCTGCCGGCGAAGCAAGATCGCCGATTGCGTGCGCTCAGCGCGGCGAGCACAGCACTGACTGCACGCAATCCCCGATCTTGCCGCGCTGAGAGCACGAAACGTGCGATCTTGGGCGCGCTCCACCACTCCGCAGCCCTGCTGAAACACCGACAGGTGCGGACGCTGCTCGCGGTGGCCCTGCTCGCGGTGGTGGTGTGGCGGCTCGGGGCCGGGCCCTTCCTCGACGGCATCCGCGCCGTGGACCTGCCCGCCGTCGGCGCCGCGCTGGCGATCGGTGTCGCGACCACGGTCCTGAGCGCGTGGCGGTGGGTCGTGGTCGCCCGGCGGCTCGGCATGCCGCTGCGCCTGCGCCCCGCGATCGGCGACTGCTACCAGGCGCTGTTCCTGAACTCGGTGCTCCCCGCGGGCGTGCTGGGGGACGTCGGTCGGGCCGTCGCGCACGGACGCGAGGTCGGCGACGTCGGCCGCTCCGCCCGCGCGGTCATGATCGAGAAGGCCGCGGGCCAGGTCGTGCTCGTGGTGGTCGGGACCGCGGTGCTGGTCGCACAGCCTGCCGTGCTGCGGGTGCTCGGCATCCCGCCACAGGTCTGGGGCCCGCTCGTCGGCCTGGTCGCGCTGGGGGCGGCCGCCGCGCTGTTCGTGCCCCGCCTGCGTACCGCCGTGGCCACCCTCCTCTCCGACGTCCGTCGCGCCGCAGGGGCGAGCCTCGCCGTCGGTGGCCTGTCCCTGCTGGCCCTGGCGGGGTACCTGGGCATGTTCCTCGTCGCGGCGCGGGCCGCGGGCGCCACGGCGCCCGTCGCGGAGCTGCTTCCCTTGTTGGTCCTGGCCCTGTTCGTGATGGGCCTGCCGATCAACGTGGGCGGCTTCGGCCCTCGCGAGGCCACGGCGGCGGTGGCCTTCGGCGCGGTCGGCCTCGGTGCGGCGCAGGGTCTGACCACCGCCGTCGTCTACGGGGTGCTGGCGATGGTCAGCACGCTGCCGGGCGCGTTCGTCCTGCTCGCCCGGCGCTTCCGAGCCTGACCACCGGGTGACCCGAGGCCCGGAGATCACCAGTGCGCGGGTGCGGGGCCCATGGGTGAACGGCGGGATCGAACCGCCGGCGCCGACGGCAACTGCTCCACCCACCCGCGGCGCGAGCGCCTCATCTCGACTCCCTCACCGCCCCGCCCGGGCGGAGTGGATCACAGGGAGGAGGACTGCAGCATCAGAGAAGAGTGTCCGAGGGGGGACTTGAACCCCCACCCCCTACTCGGGGACTAGCACCTCAAGCTAGCGCGTCTGCCATTCCGCCACTCGGACCTCACCGGGCGTGCCCGGTGCGACGAGGGAAGCATAGCGGAGGGGTTCGGGGGGTCGTGCAGGTGGTAGGAACATGGTCATGACCGGCCCCCTGACCGCGGCGGACGAGGTCGTCGAGCTCTGCTCTGACCTGATCCGCATCGACACGTCCAACACCGGCGACCCCGCGACCGTCGTCGGGGAGTCCGAGGCCGCGGAGTACGTCGCGGCGAAGCTGACCGAGGTCGGTTACGAGGTCGAGGTGCTCGACTCGGGGGCCCCGGGGCGGTCCAACGTCTTCGCCCGGCTGAAGGGCGCCGATCCGGAGCGGGGGGCGCTGCTGATGCACGGCCACCTGGACGTCGTGCCCGCGGAGCCGAGCGAGTGGTCCGTGCACCCCTTCTCCGGCGCCGTGCAGGACGGGTACGTCTGGGGCCGCGGGGCCGTGGACATGAAGGACATGGTCGCGATGACGATCGCCGTCGCGCGGCAGTTCAAGCGGGAGGGGTTCGTGCCCCCGCGGGACATCGTGTTCGCCTTCCTGGCCGACGAGGAGGCGGGCGGCGCCTACGGCTCGCAGTGGCTGGTGAAGAACCGGCCGGACCTGTTCGAGGGCTGCACCGAGGCCGTCGGGGAGGTGGGCGGGTTCTCCCTCACCCTCGCCGAGGACCAGCGGGTCTACCTGATCGAGACCGCCGAGAAGGGCATGGCGTGGATGCGCCTGCGCGCCAAGGGCAGGCCCGGCCACGGCTCGTTCATCCACGACGACAACGCCGTCACGATCCTGTCCGAGGCCGTCGCGCGGCTGGGCAACCACACGTTCCCGCTGGTCGTGACCGACACGGTGCGCGCCTTCGCGGACGAGATCCGGGCGCTGACCGGCATGGACTTCCCGGACGAGGACATCGAGGGCGCCTTCGCCAAGCTCGGCCCCGTCGCCCGCATGGTCGGCGCCACGGTCCGCGACACGGCCAACCCCACGATGCTCGCCGCCGGCTATAAGGCGAACGTCATCCCCTCGACGGCCGAGGCGACGGTCGACTGCCGGGTGCTGCCCGGGCGTCGGGAGGCCTTCCTGGCCGAGATCGACGAGCTGCTGGGCCCGGACGTCGAGCGCGAGTGGATCCAGGACCTCCCGGCCCTGGAGACCGAGTTCGACGGCCCGCTGGTCGAGGCCATGGCCGCCGCGCTGCGCACCGAGGACCCCACCGCGAAGACCGTGCCCTACATGCTCTCCGGTGGCACGGACGCGAAGGCCTTCACCGACCTGGGAATGCGCTGCTTCGGCTTCGCGCCGCTGCGGCTGCCGCCGGACCTGGACTTCGCCTCGCTCTTCCACGGCATCGACGAGCGCGTCCCGATCGACGCGCTGGAGTTCGGCGCCAAGGTCATGGACACCTTCCTGAGGAACGTGTGATGGCCGCCGCGTCCCACACCGCGCTGGTCACGGGGGGTGCGTCCGG
>NZ_JACBXB010000701.1 GCF_013870575.1 Pseudonocardia pini | reverse complement strand
GGGCCCGCCTGCTGTGGCAGGTCGCGGAGGCCCTGGAGGCGGAGATCGACGCCCTCGCCGAGCTGGAGACCCGCGACCAGGGCAAGACCCTGCGCACCGCCCGGTTCGCCGAGCTGCCGGGCGCGATCGAGCAGTTCCGCTACTTCGCAGGCTGGGCCACCAAGATCACCGGGACCGCGTACACCCCGTCGGTCGGGTACGCACCGCCCGGCCGGCGCGTCGAGGCCCGGACGGTCCCGGTGCCGGTCGGGGTGGTCGGCGCGATCGTGCCGTGGAACTCACCCCTGCTCATGGCCTGCATGAAGCTGGCGCCCGCGCTCGCCGCGGGCTGCACGGTCGTGCTCAAACCCGCCGAGGAGACCCCGCTGACGGCGATCAGGCTGGCCGAGATCCTCGCGGGGATCCTCCCGCCGGGCGTCGTGAACCTGGTGACCGGGGACGGCGGGACGGGCGCGGCGCTGGCCGCGCACCCCGGCGTCGACAAGATCAGCTTCACCGGCTCGACGGCGGTCGGGCGCGAGCTCGTGCGCGGTGCGGCGGACCGGCTCACCCGGTTGACCCTCGAGCTGGGCGGCAAGTCCCCCGCGATCGTCCTGCCCGACGCGGAGCGGGACCTGCTGGGCCCCGGCCTCGCCCGCGGGAGCTTCGCCAACTCCGGGCAGGTCTGCGTGGCGAGCTCGCGGATCTACGTCCATCGGTCCGTGTTCGCGGAGGTCGCGGACCTGCTCGTGGCCCAGGCGGAGGCGCTCACCGTGGGACCGGGGCTGGACCCGGCGTCGGACCTCGGCCCGCTGGTCAGCGCCGCGCACGCGGAGCGGGTCGCCAGCTACCTGGACGACGTCGAGGTGCTCACCGGGGGCCGCACGGAGGGCGCGTTCGTGCGGCCGACCGTGGTGGTCGGGGCCGCACCGGACTCCCGGCTGATGCGGGAGGAGATCTTCGGGCCGGTCGCCGCGCTCGTCCCGTTCGACGACCTCGACGAGGCCCTCGCACTCGCCGGCGACACCGACTACGGGCTGTCCGCGAGCGTGTGGACCCGCGACCTGAGCACCGCGGAACGGGTCACACACGCCCTGCGGGCGGGCACGGTCTGGGTCAACTGCCACTCCTACTTCTCGCCCGAGCTGGTCAAGGGCGGCCACGGGATCTCGGGCTGGGGCTACGAGAACGGCGCCCCGGGCCTGGCCGCCTACCAGGAGCTCAAGACCATCTGCACCCTCGTCTGAGGAGGACCGTGAACCTCGCCGACTACCTGCGGCTGCTGCCGAAGGTCGAGCTGCACTGCCACTTCGTGGCCACCATCCGGCCCACGACCCTGATCGAGCTGGCCCGCGCGAAGGACGTGCCGCTGCCGTCGTACGACCCGGAGATCCTGTTCGGCTACGACGACATCGTGGACTTCCTGGTGGCCTTCGAGGCCGCCAACCACGTGTTCACGGACAAGGGGGTGTTCGAGCGGGTGGCCTACGAGTCGGTCGAGGACGCCGTCGCGGCCGGGAACCTGCGCCACCGGGAGTACTTCGTCAACGCCGACCTCTTCCCGATCGGCTACGGCGAGGTGCTCGACGCGATGGTGGCCGGGCTCTCCGCCGCCGAGCGGGACTTCGGCGTGGGCTTCGGGATCATCCCGGCGATCGCCCGGCAGCGGACCCCCGCCGACGCCGTCGCGCTGGTCCGCACGGTGCTCGACGACGGGCGGCCCGAGGTCGTCGGGATCGGGCAGGACTACCTCACGACGGACGACACCGAGTCCCCGGAGCTGTGGACCGAGGCGTACGACCTGGCCAAGCGGCACGGGCTGAACCGGACCGCGCACGTGGCGGAGATCCCCGGCTCCACGGCCGACGCCGTGACGATCGCGCTGGAGCAGCTGGACTGCTCCCGCATCGACCACGGCTACCACGTCATGGACGACCCCGCCGTCGTCGAGGTGGCCCGTGAGCTGCAGGTCCCCTTCACCTGCACGCCCTACTCCACCCAGGTCCTGTCCGGTTGGGAGATGACCCCGGAGCACCCCGTCGCGCGGATGATCCGCGCGGGGCTGAACGTCACCCTCAGCACGGACGATCCCACCTTCTTCCGCACGGACATCGGCAGGGAGTACGCGGAGGCACTGCCCGCCATGGGGTTCGGCGCGGCCGACGGGGCGCGGATCGCGCTGGCCGGGGTCGAGGCGACGTGGCTGCCGCAGGACCGCAAGGACCGCCTGCGGGCCGAGTTCACCGCCCAGATCCGGGCGCTGGACGCCGCCCTGGGATCGACACGGAACTAGCGGGGCACGCCGGTTGTTGAGAGGGTCGTGGGACCCAACCGGAAGGAGCGAGACATGAGCACCGAGAAGGCGATCCTGGCGGGCGGGTGCTTCTGGGGCATGCAGGACCTGATCCGCAAGCGCCCCGGGGTGGTGTCGACGCGCGTCGGCTACACCGGCGGGGACGTCCCGAACGCCACCTACCGCAACCACGGCACGCACGCCGAGGGCATCGAGATCGTGTTCGACCCGGCCGTGACGAGCTACCGCGAGATCCTGGAGTTCTTCTTCCAGATCCACGACCCGACCACGAAGAACCGGCAGGGCAACGACATCGGCCTGTCGTACCGCTCCGCGATCTACTACACCGACGACGAGCAGAAGCGCGTCGCCGAGGACACCATCGCGGACGTGGAGGCCTCCGGGCTCTGGCCCGGCAAGGTCGTCACGGAGGTGGAGCCCGCCGGGGACTTCTGGCAGGCCGAGCCCGAGCACCAGGACTACCTGGAGCGCATGCCGTGGGGCTACACCTGCCACTTCCCGCGGCCGGGCTGGGTGCTGCCGAAGCGGGCCGAGAGCGTCTGAGGGCTCACCGAGCGAGGCCTCCTCGCTCGGTGAGGCGTTCGCGTCAGGGCAGGGCCGGGGCGAGGTCCTCGAACGCTGTGTGCAGCAGTGTCACCGACTT
>NZ_JACBXB010000700.1 GCF_013870575.1 Pseudonocardia pini | reverse complement strand
GCGGCAAGCTGGAGTTCGAGTCCGGCGAGGAGGGGCGCGAGGAGGAGATCCTGGAGCACCTGCTGCGCCGCGCCATCGCCGACACCGCGCGGTTCGCGCTGCGCGGGGTGGACCTCGGCGAGCTCGCGGAGGCGGTCGCCTCCCGGCCGGTCCGGACCGGTGAGCGGGTGCCCGCCGCCGAGGTCGTCGCCAAGCTGCCCACGGTCTCCGCGCTCACCGAGGTCGCGACCCGGCTCGGGGCCGAGGGGACCGAGGACCCGGGGCCCATGGCGTCGGCCGCGGAGCTGGCGCTGGAGTACCTGTTCCTCACGCGCAAGCTCGCGAAGGACGAGACCGACGACGGAGAGACGGTCGAATATGGCTGATCCTCGGCGTCGTCGCAGGCGGTACGCGTACGGGCCGTACGCGGGGGGACCGGACCCGCTGGCGCCGCCGTTCGACATCCGGTCGGCCATGGACCAGATCGGCCGGGACGTCATGGAGGGCTCCTCGCCGCGCCAGGCGCTGCAGGAGCTGCTCCGGCGTGGTCTGGAGGGCCGCCGGGGTCTCGACGACCTGACCCGCCAGGTCTGGCAGCGGCGGCGGGACCTGCAGCGGGACAACCGGCTCGACGGCACGCTGCAGGAGGTCCGCGAGCTGCTGGCACGCGCCCTCGACGCCGAGCGCGAGTCGTTGGGTCACGAGGACTCGGACGACGCACGGTTCCGCGAGATGCAGCTCGACGCCCTGCCGAACGACACCGGCGGCGCGGTGCGGGAGCTGAACGAGTACGACTGGCGCTCCTCGGAGGCACGCCAGGCGTACGAGGACATCCGGGACCTGCTCGGCCGGGAGATGTTGGACCAACGCTTCCAGGGCATGAAGCAGGCGATGGAGAACGCCACGCCCGAGGACGTCGAGCGGATCAACGAGATGTTGACCGACCTCAACGACCTGCTCGCGAACCACGCCCAGGGCCAGGACACCACCGAGCAGTTCGCCGAGTTCATGCAGAAGCACGGGGACTTCTTCCCGGAGAACCCGCAGAACACCGACGAGCTCGCGGACATCCTGGCGCAGCGGTCCGCCGCGGCGCAGCGGATGCTCAACTCGATGTCCGCCGAGCAGCGGGCCGAGCTGATGGAGCTCTCGCAGCAGGCCTTCGGCGACCCGCGGCTGGCCCAGCAGATGGCCCGGCTCGACGCCCAGCTGCAGGCCATGCGGCCGGGCGAGGACTGGCAGGGCTCGGGCCGGTTCCGCGGCGACAACCCGATGGGCATGGGCGAGGCCACCCGGGCGCTCGAGGAGCTCGGGCAGCTGGACTCGCTGGCCGAGCAGCTCTCCCAGAGCTATCCCGGTGCCCGGCTGGACGACATCGACCTCGAGGCGCTCACCGAGATGGTCGGCGAGCAGGCGGGCGTCGACGCCCGCACCCTGGCCCAGCTGGAGCGCGAGCTGCAGCGGCAGGGCCTGTTCGAGCGGGCGGCCGACGGGTCTCTGCTGTTGTCCCCCAAGGCGTTGCGCAGGCTCGGGCAGTCGATCCTGCGAGACGTCGCGGAGCAGCTCTCCGGCCGGACCGGGCAGCGGGACACCCGCCGGGCCGGTGCGGCGGGGGACGCGACCGGGCAGACGCGGCCGTGGGCCTTCGGGGACACCGAGGCCTGGTCGGTGCCGCGGACGATGCTCAACGCCCAGCTCCGACGCGCGTCGGGGGACTCCCGCGCACTCGACGTGACGGACGTGGAGATCGTCGAGACCGAGCAGCGGACGCGCGCGGCGGTCTCCCTGCTCGTGGACACCTCGTGGTCGATGGTGGCCGAGGGCAGGTGGGTGCCGATGAAGCGCACCGCGCTCGCGCTGCACCAGCTCGTGTCCACCCGGTTCCGCGGCGACGCGCTCCAGCTCGTGACGTTCGGGCGGCACGCCCAGTCCGTCGAGCTCGGTGAGCTGGTGGGCCTGGAGGGGGCGTACGCGCAGGGCACGAACCTGCACCACGCCCTGCTGCTGGCCGGGCAGCACCTGCGGAAGAACTCCGACGCCATCCCGGTCGTCCTGGTGGTCACCGACGGCGAGCCGACCGCGCACCTGGAGCCCGACGGCGAGGCGTACTTCGACTACCCGCCCAGCCCGCACACCCTGCGGGCGACGATCGGGGAGCTGGACAGGCTGTCCGGCCTGAAGGCGACCTTCACGTTCTTCGTGCTGGGCGACGACCCGCGCCTGGCGGCGTTCATGGACGACGTCGCCCACCGCGTCGGTGGCCGAGTGGTCACCCCGAGCCTGGACGGCCTGGGCGCCGAGGTGGTGGCGGACTACCTGAAGCGCCGATCCTGACCCCATCCCTGACGGCGTGGGGTCAGGGGGGTAGGTCCAGGGCGTCGGCGGCGTTGTGGCGCCACTGGTCGACGGTGCGGATGTAGCGGAAGAGCTCCTGCGAGCCGGGGGCCCAGCGGCCCTGCTGCGCGATGTCGAGCAGGGCCGCGCCCGCCCGGTAGGACTCGGTGGCGAAGCCCGCGCGCAGGGAGTGGCAGGTCACGGGGTGCGGGAGGCCCGCCCGCTCACCCGCCCGCGCGATGACGGCCGTGACGGCGTCGGGCGAGAGGGCGCTGTCGCTCACCACGTCGTGCCGGTCGACCCGACGGAACGCCGGACCCCCGCTGCTCACCCGTTGCCAGGCGAGCCAGGCCGCGCGCGGGCACAGCAGCGGGTGCCGACGTCGGGGGAGCGCGCTGCGGCCGGTCGTCTTGCCGACCCGCACGTCGAGGACCAGCCCGTTCTGCTCCACCGTCACGTCCGCGGCCAGCAGGTGGGCCTGGTCGCTGGCGCGGGTCGCGCCGTAGAAGCCGAGGGTGAGCATCGCGCGGTCCCGCAGGCCCGCGCGGGTGTCCGGACAGGCGGCGGACATGGCGAGCACCGCCCGCAGGTCGACGGCGACGGCCTGGCCCCGGCCCCGACGGATCCC
>NZ_JACBXB010000006.1 GCF_013870575.1 Pseudonocardia pini | reverse complement strand
TTGAAACTCGTCACTGGTTCAGCTCCTTCGGGGCTTCGAGGCCGAGGTCGGTCGGGTACTGCCGGGCGGCGGGGTAGTGGTCGTCGTAGCGGGGCGCGGCGTGCCGGGGGCCCTGGGCCGGCGGGAAGCCCTGCGGGCGGCGGTCGTCGTCCCAGGCGGCGGCGGTGCGGGTGGTGGTGTCGGTGGTGCTCATCTCGGGTGCCTCCCGGGTCTGTCGCCCGGTCGTTCCGGGCTGAGACAGACGATGCGCCCGGCCGCTGCAACGCCGATCCAACGCCGGGGCCACCCGCTCCAAGCGCCGCTGCAGCGGCCGAAAGCGTCGGACCCCGCCGGCATCCTGCGCACCATGCCAGGACTGACCGTCGCCAGCGTGAACGTGGACGCCCTCGACCCCGAGCGACTCGCCGCCTTCTGGGCCGCCGCCACCGGTGGCGCCGTCACGGGGAGGCACGAGGACTTCGTGTTCGTCTCCCCGCCGAAGGAGGGCGGGGTGATGCTGTTCTTCCAGCGGGTGGCCCACAAGGAGCCGGGCCGCAACACCCTGCACCTGGACCTCGGGGTGCCGGACGGGCAGCGCGCGGCCGAGGTGGAGCGGCTCGTCGGGCTCGGGGCCACGCGTCAGTGGGAGGTCGAGGGCGAGGTGTCGTGGGTGGACTGGACCACCATGACCGATCCCGAGGGCAACCTGTTCTGCGTGGGTGCGCCGCCCGTCGAGGGGTGATCACGAGCGTGCCGCGCACCTCGCCGTCGAGCGGGAGAGGCCGAGTTCGACCGGGGCCTGGACCTTCGGGAAGTGAACCCGCCCGCCCGGCGTTCTGGGGACATGACCGCACTCGACTGGGTCCCCGTGGACGCCTGCACGCTCCCCACCGCCGCGCAGCCGTTGCGGCTCGCCAAGTTCGACGCGCTGTTCGCCGCCGCGCTGCGAGACGTGGAACGCGTCGCGCCCGACCGGCTGCTGCTCAGCTTCGATCGCGCCGTCGAGGAGCCGGTGCGAGACCTGCTACTGCGCGAGGCCGCCTGCTGCAGCTTCTTCGCCTTCGACGTCACCCCGGCGGACGGGGAGCTGCTGGTCGAGGTCGCCGTACCGCTCACGCACCTCGAGGTGCTCGACGGCCTTGCGGTCCGTGCCGCCGAACAGCGGGCTCGGTGCCGGTGAGTGGGTTCGGGCGCGGTGGTGGGCGCAGCCGTGGGAGCGCTGCACTGCCCTGTCCCACACATGATCGCTAGTAGTGTGCCGGCAGCGTTGTTTCAGCAGCTCTCAGTGCACGTAAGTCGTGATCATGCAGCGCTGAGCGCACGAAACGTGCGAACGCCGACACCACAACCCCACCTCAGAGCGCCTTGAAGTACTTCACCCCCGGCAGCGGCGTGTACCCCGCGGCCTCGTAGACCCGGCGTGCCGGGGCGTGTCCCTCGTCCGCCCCCGTGTCGATCAGCGCGACGCTCATCCCCTGCTCGCGCAGCCAGTCCGTGGCGAACGCGACCATCGCCGCGGCGTGCCCGCGCCGCTGGTACGCGGGATCGACGGCGATCATCACGATCTCGCCCATCCGGTCCGCCTCGTGCAGGGTCACCGCGACGAACCCGGCCACCGTCCCCGCGTCCTCCGCCACCCAGGTCGGCAGGCTCGTGCACGTCGCCTCCACCGCCGCACGTTGGCCCGCACGCCAGTCCGGGTGCATCAGCTCGAACGTCTGAGAACCGGCCAGGACCTTCTCGACCGCGGCGAACACCGGTGCCCAGGCGCGGACGGACAGGTCGAGGACCGCGGACAGGTCGGCGGTGGCGAAGGGGCGCATCCGTCGATCCTGGCAGCGGCCCGCAAGCGGATATCTTGACGGGTATATACCGAGGAGGGTATCTATGGGTCCGTGCCCACCCCGTTCGAGGTCCTCGCCCTGCCGTTGCGCCGGGAGATCCTGGACCGGCTGCGCGCCGGACCACGACTGGTCGGTGAGCTGGCCGCGGAGCTCGGGGTGGCCCAGCCGATCGTGTCGAAGCAGCTGAAGATCCTGCGGGACAGCGGGTTCGTCGCGGTCCAGCCCGACGCCCAACGCCGCCGGTACGCCTTGCGGCCGGAACCCCTCGCCGCCGTCGCGGACTGGCTCGAGCCCTACCGCTGGCTCTGGGAGCGGCACCTCGACCGCCTCGGCGCCCACCTGGACACGATGGAGGACCCCTCATGACCGACAGCCTGCAGACCGTCGACGGCCGCTCCGTGGTCCGGATCGAGCGCCGCTACCCGCACTCGATCGAGAAGGTGTGGCGGGCGGTGACCGAGCCCGAGCACCTCGGCAGGTGGTTCCCGAGCCCGGTCGAGCTGGAGCTGCGCCCGGGCGGCGCCATGCGCTTCTCGGAGTTCCCCGAGAGCGAGGGCGGGACGGGGCGGGTCGTCACCGTCGAGCCGCCCCGCCTGTTCGTCTTCCTCTGGGACACCGAGGAGATCCGCATCGAGCTGAGCACCGACGGCGCGGAGACCGTCGTGGTCCTCACCCACACGTTCGACGACCGCCCCCTCGGCGCCAGCCTCGCCGTCGGGTGGGGGTCGTGCCTGGCCGGGCTCCGCGCCGTCGTCGCCGGGGAGCCGCTGCCGCCCGCCACCAGGATGATCGACGAGCACGAGGAGACGGTCCGGCTGTTCGGCCTGGACCAGCCCGTCGTCACCGAGGAGGCGGGCCGCTGGTCCGCACGGTTCGACCGGCAGCTCACCTGCCCCGCCGACGTCGCGTGGCGGCTGTTCCTCGGCGGCGCCCCGGCCCCGGCGAAGGGCGAGGAGTTCCGGCCCGCCGGTGCGCCCGGGGTGATCCTGGGCACCGTCACCGAGATGGAGCCGGAGCGGTTGCTCGCCTTCGACGTCGCCCCGGAGGAGCCCGGCGAGCAGGTCCGCGTCGAGCTCGTCGCCGGTAGCGGACACGGTGCGCGGCTGGTCCTGGTCGTGGCGGGCACCGATCCCGGGGAGCGGGAGGCCGCCGTCGAGCAGTGGGGTGCGGGCGCGGTGGAGCACGTCGCACGGGAGGCGGCGCGGTGGGCGCACAGCCCGGAGGCCGCGAATGTGAGCGTGATGTGACATGCCGGAACGACGGCCCTGACGCTTCGGCAACCTCGCGTTCCTAGCGTCCTCCGGTGGAGTGACGGGCGCTGCGGAAGGACGGTCGGTGGGGACGGACAGTGTGCGGACGGTCTGTTCGTACTGCGGCGTCGGCTGCGGGATGGTCCTGGACGTCGAGGACGGCCGGATCGTGAAGCTCCGCGGCGACACCGAGCACCCGGCCAACTTCGGCAGGCTCTGCACCAAGGGCGCCAACAGCGCCGAGATGCTCACCGCGGAGGGCAGGCTGGGCACCGCGCTCACCCGTCCCGAGCGGGGCGCCGAGGCTCGCCCCACCCCCGTCGACCAGGCCATCTCCTACACCGCGCGGCGGCTGCGCGCGATCCTCGACGAACATGGCCCGGACTCCCTGTCGCTCTACGTCTCCGGGCAGATGACCCTGGAGGCGCAGTACCTGGCCACCAAGCTGGCCAAGGGCTTCTGGCGCACGAAGTGGATCGAGTCGAACTCCCGGCTCTGCATGGCGAGCGCGGGCACCGGCTACAAGCAGTCGCTGGGATCCGACGCGCCCCCCGGCTCGTACGCGGACTTCGACACCGCGGACGTCTTCCTCGTGACCGGCGCCAACATGGCGGACTGCCACCCGATCCTGTTCCTCCGCATGATGGACCGGGTCAAGCAGGGCGCGAAGCTGATCGTCGTCGACCCCCGCCGGACGGCGACCGCCGCCAAGGCGGACCTGTTCCTGCAGGTCAAGCCGGGTACGGACCTCTCGCTGCTGAACGGGCTCCTGCACCTGCTGCTCGACGACGTGGACGAGGACTTCGTCGCCGCCCACACGGAGGGCTGGGAGGCGATGCCGGAGTTCCTCGCCGACTACGACCCGGCGACCGTCGCGGAGACGACCGGCATCGCCGAGGCGGACCTGCGGGAGGCCGCCCGGCTGATCGCGGGCGCCGACAACTGGATGAGCTGCTGGACGATGGGGCTCAACCAGTCCACGCACGGCACCTGGAACACGAACGCCCTGGTCAACCTGCATCTCGCCACCGGCGCGATCTGCAAGCCGGGCTCCGGCCCCTTCTCGCTGACGGGCCAGCCGAACGCCATGGGCGGCCGCGAGATGGGGTACATGGGTCCCGGCCTCCCGGGCCAGCGCGCGGTGCTTTCGGAGGCCGACCGACGGTTCGTCGAGGACCTCTGGCGGGTGCCGGAGGGCACCATCCGCCCCGACGTCGACACCGGCACGATCGACATGTTCGCCCGGATGGCCGAGGGCGAGATCAAGGCCTGCTGGATCGTCTGCACGAACCCGGTGGCCAGCATGGCCAACCGCGGGCAGGTCATCGAGGCCCTGGAGCGCGCCGAGTTCGTGGTGACCCAGGACGTCTACGAGGCCACCGAGACCAACCCGTACGCGGACGTCGTCCTCCCGGCCTCCATGTGGGCCGAGCTCGAGGGCATCATGATCAACTCGGAGCGGAACCTCACGCTGCTCCAGCCCGCGGTCGCCGCGCCGGGGGAGGCCCTGCCGGACTGGGAGATCATCGCCCGGGTCGCGTGCGAGATGGGGTACGCCGAGCACTTCACCTACTCCTCGGCGGAGGAGGTCTTCGAGGAGCTGAAGGGTGCGTTCAACCCGGTCACGGGGTACGACGTCCGCGGTGTCACCTACGCGCGCCTGCGCGAGACCCCCGTCCAGTGGCCCGCCGCGCCGGAGGGCCCGGACCGCAACCCGATCCGCTACCTCGAGGGCGAGGGCCTGCGGTTCGCCACGCCCAGCGGCAAGGCGCAGTTCCTCCCGCGCCCGCACATGCCCGCCGCCGAGCTGCCGGACGAGGACTTCCCGCTGGTCCTGACCACGGGCCGGGTGCAGCACCAGTGGCACACGCTGACCAAGACCGGCAAGGTCGGGAAGCTCACCAAGCTCAACCCGGGCCCGTTCGTGGAGCTCAACCCGGCCGACGCGGCGGCGCTGGACATCGTCGACGGCGACCGGGTCGCGATCGCCTCCCGCCGCGGCCGCGCGGTGCTCCCCGCCGTGGTCACGGACCGCATGCGCCCCGGCGTGTGCTTCGCCCCGTTCCACTGGAGCGACCTGTTCGGCGAGTACCTCGCGGTCAACGCGGTCACCAACGACGCCGTGGACCCGCAGTCCTACCAGCCCGAGCTGAAGGCCTGCGCGGTGTCCCTGACCCGGGTGGACGGCCCCCCCGATCCGCGAGTCCCCCACTTTCGACGCGCGAGTCCCCCACTCTCGACGCGCGAGTCGGACACCACGGCCCGCGAGTCGGACACCCTCGCCGGTGAGCTCGTCACCGCCGCGTCGGACGCGGACCACGGTCGGGGCCTCGCCGCCGGGCTCGGGCTCGGGGACGTCGCGCCGCCGATCCTCACCGGCGCCGCACGGACCTACCTCGCCGGGTTCCTGGCGGGCGTCGAGCGCGGGGTGCCGGGGGTGCCCGTCCTGCCCGCCGACGCGCCGTTCGACACGGACTCCGCGGCGTGGATCAACGGGATGCTCGCGGGCGCGTTCTCCCGGGGCGGCGGTGACCCGCGGCCCGTCGAGAAGCCCGGCCGTCCCCTGCTGGTGCTGTGGGCCTCGCAGACCGGGAACGCGGAGGAGGTCGCGGAGACCCTCGCGGCCCGGCTCACCGAGGCCGGGCGGGCGCCGCGGCTCGCGTCGATGGGCGACCTCACGCCCGACGCGGTCCCCACCGGGGCGGACGTCGTGATCGTGACCAGCACGTTCGGCGACGGCGACGCGCCCGACGTCGGCACCGACTTCTGGGAGGCGCTCGCCGCGGAGCGTCCCGCGTTCGAGGACCTGCGGTTCGCGGTGCTGGCCCTCGGCGACCCCAGCTACAGCGAGTTCTGCGGCCACGGCAGGCGGGTCGACGCGCGGCTGGCCGAGCTCGGCGGACAGCGCCTCGTCGAGCGCGTGGACTGCGACCCGGACTACGAGGAGAGCGCGGGCGGCTGGATCGACGCGGTCGTCACGGCGCTCGACGAGGGACGCTCACCGGCGCGGACGGCTCCCGTCGCGCCCCCCGCGGCCCCGCCGGAGTCGAAGCCCAAGCGCCCCGCCGCCGTCGACGCGACGCTGCGCGAGGCCACCCTGCTCAGCCTGCCCGGCTCGGCGAAGGAGGTCCGCCGGTTCACCTTCGCGGGCTCCGACTTCGCCTACCAGGCCGGGGACGCGCTGAGCGTCAGCCCGGTCAACCATCCCGAGCTGGTCGCGGAGTGGCTGGAGCTGACCGGGCTCGGGGCGGACGAGCCGGTGACCGTCGGCGACGCGGAGGTACCGTTCGCGGAGGCCCTACGGACGAGCCTGGACATCACGCGGATCACGCCGGGCCTGCTGTCCTTCGTCGCCGACCGGACCGGCGACCGCACCCTCAAGGAGCTGCTGCGGGCAGGGCACGGCACCGACCTGGCCCGGTGGACCTGGGACCGTCAGGCGCCCGACGTCCTCGCCGAGTTCGGCGTGCGCGCCGGGGCGCAGGACTGGGTGGACACCCTGGGCGCGCTCGCCCCGCGCCAGTACTCGATCTCGTCCAGCCCGCTGACCAGCCCGGACGAGATCTCGCTGACGGTCTCGGTCGTCCGCTTCACCAGCAGGCACGGCCACTCCCGGCGCGGCGTCTGCTCCACCTTCCTCGCCGACGCCGCCGCGGACAGCCCCACCCGCGTGCTCGTGAAGCCCGCCCCGCGGTTCCGCCCGCCGACCGACCCCACCACGCCGATGGTGATGGTCGGCCCCGGCACCGGCGTCGCGCCGTTCATCGGATTCCTGCACGACCGGCAGGGTCGCGGGCACGGCGCCCCGAACTGGCTGTTCTTCGGGGAGCAGCGCCACGACACGGACTTCTACTATCGGGACGAGCTGGAGCGGATGCGCTCCGACGGCGTGCTCACCCGGCTCGACGTCGCCTTCTCCCGCGACCAGCGCCACAAGGTCTACGTGCAGGACCGGATGCGCGAGCACGGTGCCGAGCTGTGGCGCTGGCTCGACGCGGGCGCCCACTTCTACGTCTGCGGCGATGCGAGCCGGATGGCGAAGGATGTCGACAGCGCCCTCCGGGACGTGATCACCACCCACGGCGGGCTCACCGACGAGCGCACGGCGGCCTACGTGAAGCAGATGATCGGCGAGGGCCGCTACGCCCGGGACGTGTACTGACGACCCGTGCCCGCGAGCGGCGGACGAGCAGGTGCGCGGCCTGCCCCGCACCGGTCGGACCGATCTCCCTGCGACGTCTCAGACGGGCTGCGGGACGTGGTGCCGCAGCGGCCGCGTGACCTGCTTCGCCACGCAGGAGGGCATTCCCGCCGTGGTCTGCGCGGCGTCGCGGTAGGTGCTGGGTGGCATCCCGACGAGCTCGGTGAAGCGGGTGCTGAAGGTCCCCAGCGAGGAGCAGCCCACCGCGAAGCAGACCTCGGTCACGCTGAGGTCGCCGCGGCGCAGCAGCGCCATCGCCCGCTCGATGCGCCGCGTCATCAGGTACTTGTACGGGGTCTCGCCGTAGGCCCGGCGGAACTCCCGGCTCAGGTGACCCGCCGACATGTGCACGCCGCGGGCCAGGGCCTCGACGTCGAGCGGCTCGGCGTACTCCCGGTCCATCCGGTCCCGCACGCGGCGCAGCCGGGCGAGGTCGCGGAGGCGCTGGGCCTCCTCCGGAGTGGTCACGGCCCCATCCTCGCGGGCCGACGCGCCGGTCGTCCAGACCCGGCTACACACCGACGTACTCGGCGAGGTGCCTGCCGGTCAGCGTGGACCGGTCCGCGACGAGCTCGGCGGGGGTGCCCTCGAACACGATCCGGCCGCCGTCGTGCCCGGCCCCCGGGCCCAGGTCGATGATCCAGTCCGCGTGTGCCATGACCGCCTGGTGGTGCTCGATGACGATCACCGACTTGCCGGACTCGACGAGCCGGTCGAGCAGGCCGAGCAGGTTCTCGACGTCCGCGAGGTGCAGACCGGTGGTGGGCTCGTCGAGCACGAGGACGCCGCCCTTCTCGCCCATGTGGGTCGCCAGCTTGAGCCGTTGGCGCTCGCCGCCGGACAGCGTGGTGAGCGGCTGGCCGATCGTGAGGTACCCGAGCCCGACGTCGTTGAGCCGGTCGAGGATCCTGTGCGCGGCAGGCGTCTTGGCGTCCCCCGCGGCGAAGAACTCGGCGGCCTCGGCGACCGACATCCCGAGGACCTCGCTGATGTCCTTGCCGCCGAAGTGGTACTCGAGCACCGCCGAGTCGAACCGCCTGCCCTCGCAGACCTCGCACGGGGTGGAGACCCCGGCCATGATGCCCAGGTCGGTGTCGATCACCCCGGCGCCGTTGCAGTTCGGGCAGGCGCCCTCGGAGTTCGCGCTGAACAGGGCGGGCTTGACCCCGTTGGCCTTGGCGAAGGCCTTGCGGATCGGCTCCAGCAGGCCGGTGTAGGTGGCCGGGTTGCTGCGCCGCGAGCCGCGGATCGCGCCCTGGTCGATCGCCACGACACCCTCGCGGCCCGCGACGGACCCGTGGATGAGCGAGCTCTTGCCCGAGCCCGCCACCCCGGTGACGACGACGAGCACGCCGGTCGGGATGTCGACGTCCACGCTCTGCAGGTTGTGCGAGTCCGCCCCGCGGACCTCGATCGCCCCGCTCGCCTTCCGCACGGACTCCTTCAGCGAGGCGCGGTCGTCGAGGTGTCGCCCGGTGAGGGTGTCGCTGGCCCGCAGCGCCTCGACGGTGCCCTCGAAGACGACCTGCCCGCCCGCGCTGCCCGCCCGCGGCCCGATGTCCACGACGTGGTCGGCGATCGCGATCGCCTCGGGCTTGTGCTCGACCACGAGGACGGTGTTGCCCTTGTCCCGCAGCTGCAGGAGCAGGGCGTTCATCCGCGCGATGTCGTGTGGGTGCAGGCCGATCGTGGGCTCGTCGAACACGTAGGTGACGTCGGTCAGCGACGACCCGAGGTGCCGGATCATCTTGGTGCGCTGCGCCTCGCCGCCGGACAGCGTGCCCGACGGCCGGTCCAGCGACAGGTAGCCCAGCCCGATCTCGACGAACGAGTCGAGGGTGTGCCGCAGCGTGGTGAGCAGCGGCGCGACCGACGGCTCGGCCAGGTCACGGGCCCACGCGGCGAGGTCGCTGATCTGCATCGAACAGGCGTCGGCGATGCTGATCCCGGCGATCTTCGACGACCGGGCCGCCTCGGACAGGCGCGAGCCGCCGCACTCGGGGCAGGGCTGGAAGGTGGCCACCCGCTCGATGAACGCGCGGATGTGCGGCTGCACCGAGTCGATGTCCTTGGACAGGTAGGACTTCTGGATCGTGGGGATCAGCCCGGAGTAGGTGAGGTTGATGCCCTCGACCTTGATCTTGGTCGGCTCCTTGTACAGGAGGTCCGCCAGCTCCTTCTTGGTGAACTTCGCGATCGGCTTGTCCGCGTCGAAGAACCCGCAGCCGCGGAAGATGCGGCCGTACCAGCCCTCCATGCTGTAGCCCGGGATCATCACCGCGCCCTCGTTGAGGGACTTGGTCTCGTCGTAGAGCGCGGCGAGGTTGATGTCGTTGACCGAGCCGCGGCCCTCGCACCGCGGGCACATGCCGCCGGTGACGCTGAACTCGCGCCGCTCCTTGACCTTCTCGCCGTGCTTCTCGAACGTGACGGCACCCGCCCCGGAGATCGAGGCGACGTTGAACGAGAAGGCCTGCGGCCCGCCGATGTGCGGCTGCCCGAGCCTGCTGAACAGGATGCGCAGCATGGCGTTCGCGTCGGTCGCGGTGCCGACCGTGGAGCGCGGGTCGGCCCCCATCCGCTGCTGGTCGACGATGATCGCCGTGGTCAGCCCGTCGAGCACGTCGACGTCGGGGCGGGCCAGCGTGGGCATGAAGCCCTGCACGAACGCGCTGTAGGTCTCGTTGATCATCCGCTGGGACTCCGCGGCGATCGTGTGGAAGACCAGCGAGCTCTTGCCCGAGCCGGACACACCGGTGAACACCGTCAGCCTGCGCTTGGGCAGCTCGACGCTGACGTCCTTGAGGTTGTTCACCCGCGCGCCGTGCACGCGGATCAGGTCGTGGCTGTCCGCGGCGTGCTGGGCGGTCGTGTCCGCCAGCGTGTCCGTGCTCATCGAGTCTCCCCTGGTGATGCCGTCGGTCCGGGTCAGCGCAGCTCCTGGATGCGGACCATGTTGCCGGCGGGGTCGCGGAAGGCGCAGTCGCGCACCCCGTAGGGCTGCTCGGTCGGCTCCTGGACGACGTCGACGTCTCCCGCCTGCAGCTTCTCGAACGTCGCGTCGAGGTCCTTGGTGGCCAGCAGGATCGAGGCGTAGGTGCCCTTGGCCATCATCTCGGTGATCACCCGGCGCTCCTCCTCGGTGATGCCGGGGTCCGCGGCGGGCGGGTGCAGCACGATCGACTGCGGTGTGCCCACGGGCCCGACGGTGATCCACCGCAGCCCGTTGTAGCCGACGTCGTTGCGGACCTCGAAGCCCAGCGTGTCGCGGTAGAAGGCGAGGGCCGCCTCGGGGTCGTTCTGCGGGAGGAAGGTGGAGTGGATGCTGATCTCGATGCTCATGGCGGCAACGCTAGGACCGGGGCGGCAGCGGTGGCTTCTCGATTCCTGACCGATCCCCGCGCGCAGGGCACTAGACGCTGAAGCCGAGCGCCCTCATGTAGACCCCGAACGGCGGCTTGGCGGGGATGACGCGTCCCGCCTCGAAGTCGAGGACCTCGCTCGGGGTGACCCCCGCGCGCCGGGCGAGCTCCGCCGCGCTGACGTCCTGCATCGCCCGGGTCTCCTGGACGAGTCGGCCCAGGTCCTCGGCGTCCTCCTCCGGGGTGAAGGTCGACGTGGACTCGAACCCGTTCGTCGCTGCCATCGTCCTGCTTCCTTCCGCCGGTGGTGTCCGCCCCACTCTCCCGAGGAAGCGGTGCGGCCTGAAGACCCGGACGGCGGGAGGCGCGCCGCCCGCGGCCAACGGCTCGGCGGTGTGGGACGTCAGGTCAGGGGAGAGCCTTGCGCGCACAGCGCGCAGTCCTGCGGTTCCCACAGCGAGATCTCCTCGCGGGCCGTGGCGACGAGGGGGACCCCGAGGGTCGCGGCCATGTCGGCGGCCGGAGCACCCAGCGTCAGGATCGTGGCGATGCCGACGGGCGTGGCGCCGACGTCGAGCAGTGCGGTCAGGGTGGCACCGACCGCGGAGCCCGCGTTGACGACGTCGTCGACGACCACCATGCAGCGCTCGGCGGCGCGCGTCGGTGGGCCACCGAGCCTGTACCGGTAGGGGTACAGCCCGTCGCGCGTCGGCGGTTCGACGCGCTCGGAGCCGAGGAAGCCCGCCCCGAGCAGCTCGGCGATGCGGTAGGCCACGAGCGCGCCGCCCGTGAACGGCCCGCAGACCACCTCTGGATCGAGCGGCCGGACCAGCTCGGCGAGCTGCTCGACGAACGGCGCGACCACACGGGGTTCGGCGAAGAACCCGTCCAGGTCCAGGCGCAGGTCGCCGTGGAAGCCCGACTCGAACGCGAAGTGGCCGCGCTGGGCGTGCATGAGGTCGAGCAGGCCGCGCGGCATGGTCGAAGTCTGCCCGACGGCGGGTGGCCGTGACGGGCCTCGACGAGCTCCGCCCGCGCCTCGGCCAGGAGCGCTGGTGACAGCTCGGCCTCGGCCGAGCTACCGGTCCCGGGAGCGGGCGCGGCTCAGGGGGCCGACCGGGAACGGCTGCACGGCCGGAAGGCAGGAAACGATGATGGGCGGAGGAGGTCGAGTAGCGCACCCTTCGCGGCTCCCCGACTCTTCGCCGAACCGGAGACGGCCACGGAGTTCGACGCTCGCACACCCTGCCGCTCGGCAACCGCGCCCTCAGGACCATCGGGGAGAGCGAGGATGGGGAGCGCCCGTCGGGTCGTGATCTGTCTGATGTGGATCGTCCAGGGCAAACCTCGGCTCGCCCGCCACGCCCGTGCCGGCCCGCCCTGCACGCCCGACGGCGTGGTCCGACGACCACTCCTGCAGGGCCTGGAGGACCCTGCCGCGGGTCGGTCGGCCTGCAAGCCGCTTCACGATCACACGGCGGGCGCGCACGGTCGTGCCCGTGTGCCAGGGGACCTCCGGTGTTCCGAGCGCGCCGGACACACCGCGTCGCCCGGCGACTGCCTCAGCTCGGCCCGACAACAGACCCCCTTGCCTGCGTCGACACCGTTCCCGGCCACGACTGAGGCCTGTCTCCCCGAGGGTCACCCCGGCGGCGTCGCCGGGCCCCGGATACGCCGGTCCGAGGGCGGCCCGGCGCCTTCCCGGGCACGGCATGGATCGCCGTGCCCGGCGACGACCCTGTGGAGACACGCCCAGGCTAGAGCGGTATCTCCCGCACGAGGTTGTGGAAGGCGCACTTGCTTGCACCGTTGTCCAGTGTGGTGGGTCCGCCGTCTGACCAGCGGTGGAGGTGGTCAAGATGCTCGATCGGGGCGTCGCAGTGAGCTGCGGTGCACCGCCCGCGGTCCCGGGAGCGGATGACCTCGGCGAGCACGCCGGTGAAGGCCCGTCGTCGGGAGTCGGCGCCGATCACGATCCCGTCTTGGGTGATCAACCGCCGCCACGTCCTGCGCCCGGGCTCGACGAGCAGCTCCGCCGGGATGGGGCCGAAGCCGGGCAGCTCGACCGGCAGCGGGTCATCGGTGTCGAGGAGGGTCTCGATCGGGACCAGGACCTGCAGCTCCACGTCGACGACCGGCTCGGTGGGTGCGGTGCCGGTGAGCCGCTTGACGAGGGTGTCGGCCATGAGCTGCCCGCGGGTGCGGGTGACCGGCTCCGGGGTCACCCAGTGTTCGGTCACCGCCTTGCGCAGGGCGGCGTAGCAGGCGACCCCCTGTTCGGCGGGCAGGTAGGCCCGGAGCAGCGCCATGCCGTCCCCGGCGGGGCTGATCGAGATGTGCCGGTCGCGGCGGGCGGTGTGGGCACGTTCGGCGAACTTGGCGGGGGCGACCTGGGCGACGATGGTGCGAGCCAGGTCCGCGACCCGCTGCTGCCCCAGCCCGCGCAGATCATGGGCGGCGAGCCGCGCGTCCAGCTCGGTCCGCTCGGTGGTGTCGAGGTGCGCGGCGGCGGCGACGATCGCGGCGACCTTCGGCTGGTCCAGCTCCCCGTCGTCGTACAGCTCGCGGATGCGGTCCAACCCGGCGTGCAGGTCACGGCCGATCCGCAGCTGGACCCGGGCTCGGGAGGGAGACACCCGCAGGGCGCGTCCGAGCCGGTCGACGATGGTGGCCTCGACCTGTTCCACGGTGACCTGGTCAGCGGCGATCTGCGGCAGGCGCGCGTCGACCTCGGCGCGGGCGTACGCGCGGACGGACCCGGCGATCTCGGCATCGATCCTGTTGCGCAGCTCGACGAGCTCGGCGACTCGCGCCAGCCCCACGTCGACGGCCGAGACGGTGGTCTCGGTCGTCGACGCGAGGGCGGTGGACATGGCCCCATCGTAGTCGACCAAGCGTTCGAGTAGGGGCTGTTTATGCAGGTAGAGGGTCAATCGGTCGGCTGGGTGCGACGGGTGGCCGAGCCACTCTCCACCCTCGACGAGCCCGATCGGCGCCGCACGTCGTCCACGGAGAACCGACCGCTCACCGTGACGAGCTCACGTGCCGGCGCGCTCGGGGGTACGCCGTCGGTGTGGGGTCGTCGCTGGTCTCTGAGCGGTGTCGGGTGTGGGCGGAGCCCGCAATGCGGGTGTCGATCTCCGCTAGGAAAGCCATGCTCGTGCCGTGGCGAAAGTGACGGCTGGACTGATCGTGATCTACACCGAGCGGCTCGACGAGTGTCGGGACTTCTATGCGGGGCTCGGTCTGGATCTCGTGCGGGAGCAGCACGGCTCAGGGCCGGTGCACTACGCCGTTGAGCTTGACGGCGGTCTCGTGCTGGAGATCTATCCGGGTACTGCCGAGCGGAGCACCGGCCGTCTGCGGCTCGGACTGACCGTGCCTGCGACGCCGGGACTGACAGAGGGCGAGCACAAGCTGACGGATCCCGACGGTCGGATCATCGTCGTCACGGTGGACAGGGCCGGATAGCTGGTGCCGCCGGCCGCGAGCGGGCCGGAGGCAGGAGCGAGCGAGCGGTGCCGGGCGTAGCCGGCCCCGGCCACATGACCGAGTCCTTCTCCGCGCGCATGTCCACGCGCCACCAGCGAGGCCGACCAGCGCATCGCGGACCGGCTGAGTGCTCTGGTCGAGGGTCGCACGATCGACAACGACGACCAGGGAGACGACGAGGACGGGGCCGCGGGCGCCCTGGTCCCGGTCGGCTAATGGCCCACGGCATGAGTGGATCAAGAAACGACGAAGGCCCAGCTCCGGTGTGGACACCGCCTGAGCTGGCCCTTTATCAAGAGAGCGGATAACGGGCTCGAACCCGCGTATTCAGCTCGGGAATCGGGGTGATCCGGCGCCGTGGTGGCCCTGACCTGCGCCCGGATCGGGTCCCGGTTGCCCGTGGTTGACCCCTGGTGACCCTCGTTCTGGGCACGTTGTGGGCTCGGCTTGGTCGTGGTTCTTCCACGTCTCGGCGCGCCGTGAGGAGGCCAGCGCTCCCCTGGTCTCCGAGCGGTGTCGGGTGTGGGCGGAGCCCGCGCTTAGCCCCGACGTCGATTCCCACGGCCGAGGGTTGGCAATCCGCCGCTGATCGCCTTCACCGACCTGCTCTTGCTCGGCTTGTCCGCAGCATCGAGTTGCGCTGCTTCTTGCCCAGCGGAGCTACGGCTGCGCTGTTCCTGCTCCATGCTCGTATACCGGCGGCTTGTCGAAGAGTTGCCCTCTGTGAGCCGCTTGCGTCGGGAGCGTCCCAATTTGAGCGAGTCGAGGTTCCGCTTTCGGGTCTCGTCCCACGAGCGGAGGTAGATCGCCTGGCAGGCTTTGCATCTCTTACCGTCGACGGAACGGCGGGTTGGCTCCGCTGACTCGGGCATGATCGTCCGGCAGACCGTCTGGTCGGGCTGCATTGGGTCGAAGCGATGTGCGACGACGCGTCCTGAGTCGCTGGCGATGGCGACCCACTGCCAATCATCGTCAAACATGCGGTCAGGTTACGTGTGGGAGCGTTGTCGGGCGCCCTGTGCGGGCGGATCGGGCCGGGTAGCTGGTGCCGCCGGCCTCCTTGCGGCGGGAGTCTCGGAGTCGATGACGGCGAAGGCGTACCGGCTGCTCCGCGCTGTCCTGAACACCGCGGCGGGTGAGGATCGGATCATCAAGGCCAACCCCTGCCGGGTCCGTGGGGCTGACCGGGAGAGCCCCGCCGAGCGCCCGGTACCGACCGTGGCTCAGGTGTTCGACCTCGCGGGCCGGATGCCGATGCGGTACCGCGTGCTGGTCCTGCTCACAGCGTTCACCTCGCTCCGCTGGGGCGAGGTCTCCGCTCTGCGTCGCTGCGACGTCGCCGAGGACGGCAGCTGGGTGCGGGTGAGCTTCGCGCACACCGAGGTCGTCGGCCGCGGGATCGTCGTCGGGCCGCCCAAGTCTCGCGCCGGGGTGCGGACGGTCATCGTGCCCAAGGCCATCCGGGCCGATCTCGTCTCCCACCTCACCGAGTTCACCGGCCCGGCGCCCTCGGACCTCGTGTTCACGGGGGAGAAGCGCAAGGCGATCCGTCGGAGCAACTTCAGTCAGCGGGTCCGCTGGACCGAACTGGTGGTCAAGATCGGCGTGCCGGGTATGCACTTCCACGACCTCCGGCACGCCGGGAACATCTGGGCGGCTCAGACCCGAGTCAGCACGCGGGACCTGATGGCACGGATGGGCCACGACGACATGCGCGCCGCGTTGATCTACCAGCGGGCCACCGACGAAGCCGCCGGACGGATCGCCGAGGGGCTCGCGGAACTCGTCGAGGAGCACCGCCGGCCGAAAGGCACGGAACGGGCTGAGGGCACGTAGAGGGCACGCGAGCGGTGTGGATCAAGACACGACGAAGGCCCAGCTCCGGTGTGGACACACTCTGACCTGGGCCTTTGCGATGAGAGCGGATGACGGGAATCGAACCCGCGTATTCAGCTTGGGAAGCTGATGTTCTACCATTGAACTACATCCGCAGTGCGTGCAATCGACTCTAGCATCCCCGCCGCACCCCCCGATCCACCTCCCCGGATAGGCTGCCGGGCGTGCTGCTCTCGGACCGCGACCTGCGCAAGGAGATCGAGTCCGGGCGCCTCGGGCTGGATCCCTGGGACGAGGCGATGCTCCAGCCGTCGAGTATCGACGTCCGGCTGGACCGCTTCTTCCGGGTCTTCCAGAACTCGCGCTACACACACATCGACCCGTCGATCCAGCAGGACGAGCTCACGAGCGCGGTCGAGACCGGCGAGGGCGACAACTTCGTCCTGCACCCGGGGGAGTTCGTGCTCGGCAGCACGTTCGAGCAGGTCTCCCTGCCCGACGATCTGGCGGGCCGGCTCGAGGGCAAGTCCAGCCTCGGCCGCCTCGGCCTGCTCACCCACTCCACGGCCGGCTTCATCGACCCCGGCTTCACCGGGCACATCACGCTGGAGCTGTCCAACGTGGCCAACCTGCCGATCACGCTCTGGCCGGGGATGAAGATCGGCCAGCTCTGCCTGTTCCGGCTGTCCAGCCCGGCGGAGCGGCCGTACGGCAGCGAGGGTGTGGGCTCCCGGTACCAGGGGCAACGGGGTCCGACGCCGTCGCGCGCGTGGCAGAACTTCCACCAGGCGGACACCACCAGATAGGACGACGCGGGGGCCGCTCCCCAGAAGCCCCCGCGCCGCCGAGCGGTGCCGTCACGCTCGTCGAGAAGAGCGTGCGCACCAGGCCTGCGATACGTCTAGACCCGTGCGTCCCAGCGGAAGTTGCGATGGGCCAGCAGCCCGAAGGCCAGCGGCCACACCACCAACGACACGACCTGCATCAGCGAGAACGCGCTGCCGCCGTAGGCGACGTTGGCCAGGCTGCCGAGCGGGGCGCCGGGGACGAGGTTGAGGACCGACAGCATGCCGTCGAGCGGCAGGAAGGCGAGCAGGACCGCCGCGCCGATCATCACGAAGAACAGTGGCAGTGTGGTGATCTGCGAGCGCTCCGGCGTCGGCGTCACGACCGAGGTGGCCAGCGCCGCCGTCACGACCAGGGCCAGCCCGCCGACGGCGGCGAGCACCAGCGCGAACGGGGACGAGGGCATCGGCACCCCGATGGCCAGGTCGATCACCACGAACAGCACCATCTGTGCCAACGCCAGCACGGCGACGGGGGCGATCGTGGCGGTCAGCAGGCCCGCGTCGGAGATCCCGCTGGTCCGCAGCCGCTTGAGCACCAGGCTCTGGCGGCGGGCGACGAGCGTCTGCGTCGCGGCGACGTAGATCCCCAGGCCCAGCACCATCGCCAGCTGCATCGCCACCACCGACGCACCGGAGTCGCTCCCGAACCCGGTCAGCGCCATGAACACGCCGAGGCCGAGCGGGATGGCGAGCGTCGAGGTCAGCACGGTCTTGTTGCGGAAGATCAGCCGGAGCTCGGTCGCGGTCAGCGCCAGGACGCGGTCCATGTCAGGCCTCCTCAGCCGACTCGGAGCGGATGGAGAGGTAGATGTCGGCCAGCGACGCGGGCGCCGCGCGCAGGTCGGTCAGGGTGACCCCGCGCTCGGCGGCCCAGCCGAGGAACGCGGTGAGGTCCCGCTGCAGGTCGGTGGTGTGGACGAGCACCTCCGGGCCCGTCATCCCCGGCGGCGGCGTGACGCCCGGGGGCAGGGTCGCGGAGAACGACGACGGCCTGCTGGCCAGGATCTCCGTGAGCGATCCGGCGACCGCGACCCGCCCCTCGTGCATGATCGCGACGCGGTCGGCCAGCGCCTCGGCCTCCTCCAGGTAGTGCGTGGTCAGCACGACCGTGCGGCCGCCGTCCTGCAGCTCCTGGATGGCGTCCCAGGTCCGACGGCGAGCGGCCGGGTCGAGCCCGGTCGTCGGCTCGTCGAGCACGACGAGCTCCGGGGAGCCCCACACCGCCGTCGCCAGGTCGAGGCGGCGCTTCTCGCCGCCGGAGAGGGCGGAGACGCGCACGTCGCGGCGTCCGGCGAGGTCGAACCGGTCGAGCAGCCGCCCGACGCGGTCCTCCCGCGGGGAGAGCCGCCCCCACAGCTCCAGGGTCTCGCCGACCGTCAGCTCGTCGACGAACCCGCCCTCCTGCAGCTGTATCCCCATCCGCTGCCGCAGGAGGTGCCGCTCGCGGCCCGGGTCGAGCCCGAGCACCGAGACCTCCCCGGCGGTGCGGGAGCGGAAGCCCTCCATGACCTCCAGGGTGGTCGTCTTGCCCGCCCCGTTCGTGCCGAGCAGTGCGAACACCTCACCGCGCCGCACCTCCAGGTCCACCCCTCGCACGGCCTCGAACCCGCCGTACCGGACCCGGAGGCCGCGGACACCGATCGCCGTCTCGGTCCGCACTGCTGTCTCTGTCATGGCCACCACGCTGCCGGTCGGACCACCCCCGCCGGTAGGACGCGCAGTCACCGCTCCGGCTGACACCCGCACGAGCCCGCATGACAGCTGTCATGCAGGTAGGCGCGCTGCACGGGTGCTCGGCTAGCGTCTCGTGCGTGACGCTCACCCCCGAGGAGAAGCGGGTCCGCGCCGCCCGCCGGTTCGGCTGGATCGGGCTGATCTGGACCACCCTGTCGTTCGTGTTCGCGCCGGCGTTCGCGCTGGTCCCGGGCTGGGACCCACCCGGCGCGATCGTGGTGCTCGGGGTGTTGCTCGTGGCGTCGGTGGCGCTGCACGTCTGGCGGATCCGGCAGCACATCCGGGTGCTGGGCACCGTCGCGCCGCCGTGGTTCGCGGTGGCGGCCGCGGTCGTCGGGGTGGCGCTGGTGTGGGTCGGCGTCTCGTCGAGCGTGACGGGCTGGATGTGGTCGATCCTCGCCGGGATCCTGCTGGGCGACGTCGTGGCCGGGCTGCGCGGCCGGTTCATCGCCTTGTGGGTGGGATCCGCCACGGTGGTGTGCACGGTGCTCGCCTACTTCGCCGGCCTGTACGTCGGGGACGGGGAGGCGGCGATCGTCCAGGCGATCACCGCCGCGGTCGTCACGGCGATCTACGTGGGTTCCTTCTGGATCCTCGACGTCGAGCGGCTCTGGTGGCTCAAGGCCGTCACCGACCTGGACGACCAGCGCCGCACCGCCGCCGAGCTCGCCACGGCCCGCGAACGTCTGCGGCTGGCGGACGACCTGCACGACATCCTCGGCCATGCGCTCGAGGTCGTCGCGTTCAAGAGCGAGCTGGCGGCCCGGCTGCAGGAGGTCGACCCGGCCCGCGCGAGGGCCGAGATGGAGGAGGTCCAGCAGGTGGCACGGCAGTCGTTGACCGAGGTCAGGGCGTTGGTGCGGAGCGGACGGGACACCGATCTGGCCGCCGAGCTCGCGGGTGCGCGCGCGGTGCTCGGATCGGCGGGGATCGCGCTGGAGGTCACCGGGGACCCGACGGTCGTCGAGGCGCCCGCCCGCAACGTCCTCGGCCGCGTGCTCCGCGAGGCCATGACGAACATCCTGCGGCACGCCCAGCCCACCCGCTGCAGCATCGAGATCGCCCCGGACCGGCTCGTGATCTGCAACGACGGCGCGGTCGGCGGCGGCGACGGGACCGGCACCGGGCTCGTCGGGCTGGAGCGGTACCTGGAGGAGTACGAAGGGCGGCTGACGGCGGGCGAGGACGGCCGCGGCGGGTTCCGGCTCGAGGCGGTGCTCCGGTGATCCGGTTGGTCCTGGCGGACGACGAGTCGCTCACCCGCGGTGCCGTCGGAGCGCTGCTCGGGCTGGAGTCCGACCTCACGGTCGTCGCCGAGGCCGGTGACGGCGACGCGGCGGTCGCGGCGATCGAGGAGCACCGGCCCGATGTCGCGGTGCTCGACGTCGAGATGCCGGGCCGCGACGGCGCCGAGGTCGCCCAGTGGGTCAAGACGCACGCGCCCGGGGTGCGCTGCATCATCCTCACCCGGCACGCCCGGCCCGGGGTGCTCCGCCGGGCCCTGGCTGCGGGTGCCGCGGGGTTCGTGACCAAGAGCGCGCCCGCCTCCCAGCTCGCCGACGTGATCCGACGGGTGCACGGCGGCGGCCGCTACGTCGACCCCGACCTGGCCATGACCGCCCTGACCACGGAGGACTGCCCGCTCACGGACCGGGAGCTCGACGTCCTGCGCGCGGTCTCCGAGGTCGGTCCCGCGGGCACCGCCACGGACATCGCGGCGCGGGTGCACCTGTCCGCGGGCACGGTCCGCAACTACCTCTCGGCCGCGATGCAGAAGCTCGGCGTGGCGACGAGGGTGGAGGCCCTGGAACGAGCCACCGACCACGGCTGGCTCTGAGCAGCAGGCCCGCGACGATCACCGGCCCGGGGCCGGCGCACTAGGCTGACGGACGATGGAGCGGCCCGAGCGTCCCGGAGGCCCTGCCGAGACCGGCGGGGAGATCGAGGCATGGCGCAGCGGTCGGCACACGCCCGTCGAGCCGGCGCCCGAGGCGCGGCACGCGGGACCGGAGTCGTCCGCGGGTGGTGACGCGGCCCCCTCGGGGTCGGCCGAGCCGGATGGTTCCGCGGCCCGAACAGCCCTGCGCCGCTTTCGCCCCCGAAGCTGGAAGGGTGCGATCGGGCTCGGGATCGTGGGCGCGGCGGTGCTGCTGTACGTGTTCCTCGCCTTCGACGACCAGGCCCGCTTCTGGGTGCCCCTGGCGGCCGGACTCGTGGTGCTCGTCCTGCTGGCGCTGCTCCGGCTGGACCGGCTGCTCAAGGGCTGGACCTGGCACATCGCGGGCCTCGCGCTGCTGGCCGGGCTGGTCTACGAGACCGCGGGCAACGCGTGGGCCTGGGCCTTGGCGGCGAGCACCGGTGTGCTCGTGGCCGGGCTGCTGCGGCTCCCGCGGTGGCAGCTCGCCGCGATCGGTGCCGGGTTGTTCGTGCTCTCCTTCGTGGGCTACCAGTTCCGCGCCGCCGAGGTCCGGCAGCAGGAGGACCAGGTGGCCCAGCAGGCGGGCGACGAGATGCGGCAGGCGCTCGGGGTGTCCCGGCCCGCCCTCGTCCTGCTGAACCTCGACCGCGGCATCCGGGACGCCGACCCGGACCCGGTCTGCCGGCTGCTGGACCCGCAGGCAGGCACCCAGCTCCTGCAGGCCACCGGCGCCCCGACCTGCGAGGCCGCCGTCGCGAGCCTGCACGCCGCGGTCCCCGCGGGATCACCGGACCCGACCGCCCAGCGCACCTCCGGCACGCAGACCCTCCCCCCGGGCACGGTCGTCCCGCTCGACGCCTGCACGGGCCTCTGGGGCCGAGCGGCGCCTGCGCTCGGTACGGTCGACGCCGTCCGCACGGAGGCTCCGAAGGAGACCTGGCGCATCACCGCCTTCCACGCCTGCACCCCACCCGCCTGACCACACCCACAACCGAACCACCCGCGAGTCCCCCAGTTTCGACGCGCGAGTCGGACACCAGGACCCGCGAGTCCGACACCGCGGCCCGCGAGTCCCCCAGTTTCGACGCGCGAGTCGGACACAACGGCCTGCGAGTCGGACACCTGGCCCGCGAGTCCCTCAGTTTCGACGCGCGAGTCGGACACCACGGCCTGCGAGTCCCTCAGTTTCGACGCGCGAGTCGGACACCACGGCCTGCGAGTCGGACACCACGGCCCGCGAGTCGGACACCTGGCCCGCGAGTCGGTCACCGCCTGCGAATCCGGTACCAAGGCCCGCGAGTCCGGCGCCAGGGCCGGCAAGTCGAGACCTCATAGCCCGCGTGTCTCGCACGTCGGAGCGTGAGCCGGACACCACGGCCCACGAGTCCGACACCGCTGCGCACGAGTCCGACACTCCCGACGCGCGAGTCGAATACCATCGCCTGCGAGTCCGATGTGGCAACCGCAAGTCGGCCACCGCAGCCTGCTTCTCGGCCACCGCAGCCTGCGAGTGGGGACGTCACACACCGCAAGGCTGATCAGGGTGGCGTTCTCTGGCTTCTCCCGGACCGCGCTCGCGAGATGGAAGGGCAGTGACGTCTGGCCGAGGGACTGCGGTCCGACTTCCGGGCCGTGGCCGGTGGTGTCCGACTCGCGCGTCGAAAGTGGGGGACTCGCGGGGGAATGTCCGACTCGCGCGTCGAAAGTGGGGGACTCGCGGGTCTTGGTGTCCGACTCGCGCGTCGAGAGTGGGGGGCGCGCCTGTGGAGTGGGGCATCCGGACCGAAGAAAGGGACGGCCCCGCGCTGGTGCGCGGGGCCGTCTCGTTCGCGGTGCTCAGGCGCCGGAGTCGGACTTCCCGGTGCCGGGGGAGCCCGTGCCGGACTGTTCGGGCTTCGCGTGCCCGTTGGTCTCCGGCTTGCCCGCTGCGCCGTTCGCGGCCGGGTCCTTCGCCGAACCCTCGACGGCGGCGTCGTTCATCTCCGTGGTGACCTCGGACTTGTCCGCCGCGGGGCCGTCGGTGGTCGAGGCGGGGGCGGGGTCTGCCTGCTCAGGGGTCTCGGGCTTCACGGTCTCGGCCGCGGCCTCCGGGCTGGTCTCGGCGTTGGCGGAACCCGAGTCGGCGGCCGAGGCGGGCGAGTTCTCGGTCAACGGTGCGTCGGTGGTCTGCTCGACGTCTCCGGTCGTCGACTCCGAGACGACCGACTCCGAGGCCACCGACTCCGCGGCAGCAGGCTCGGCCGCGGCGCGCTCGTCCCCCCGCTGCACCGACGCCAGCAGCATCTGCGCCACGTCCTGGACCTTCACGTTCTCGCCCGAGCCCGCGGCCTGCTTGGCCGTCAGACCGTCGCCGATCATGGTGCGGCAGAACGGGCAGCCGACGGCGATCGTGCCGGCGGCGGCGCCGTCCCCGCCCGAGGGGGCGAGGGTCTCGATGGCCTCCTCGGTGCGGGTGATGTTGATCCGCTGACCGATCCGCTCCTCCATCCACATCCGCGCACCACCGGCGCCACAGCACATGGAGCGGTCGCCGTGGCGCGGCATCTCGGTGAGCGTGCCGACGGCGGAGACCAGCTCGCGCGGCTCCTCGTAGACCTCGTTGTGCCTGCCCAGGTAGCAGGGGTCGTGGTAGGTCACGTTGGTGCCACCGGAGGGGTCGGCCACCGGCACGAGCTTGCCCGTGCGGACCAGCTTGTTCAGCAGCTGGGTGTGGTGGATGACCTCGTAGTGACCGTCGAGCTGGGGGTACTCGCGCGAGAGCGAGTTGAGGCAGTGCGGGCAGGTCGTGACGATCTTGCGCGTGCCGGGCTCGCGGCCCTCGAACACGGCGTTGAGCATCTCGGCGGTCTGCTGCGCCATCATCTGGAACAGGAACTCGTTGCCCGCGCGCCGCGCCGGGTCGCCGGTGCAGGTCTCCTCGGTGCCGAGCACCACGTAGTTCACGCCGGCCCGGTGCAGCAGCTCGGCGGTGGCCTTGGTGGTCTTCTTGGCGTTGTCGTCGAACGCGCCCGCGCAGCCGACCCAGTAGACGTACTCGGTGTCGGTGGAGAGCTCGCCGTCGAACACGGGGACCTCGAAGGGCAGCTCCTCGGCCCAGGCGAGCCGGTCCTTCTGGTTCGAGCCCCAGGGGTTGCCCTTGTTCTCCAGGTTCTTGAACAGGCCGGACAGCTCCGTGGGGAACTCGGTCTCGATCATGACCTGGTAGCGCCGCATGTCGACGATGTGGTCGACGTGCTCGATGTCCACCGGGCACTGCTCCACGCACGCCCCGCACGTCGTGCAGGACCAGAGGATGTCCGGGTCGATGACGCCGAGGACGTCCTCGCCGCCGATCAGCGGGCGCTCGGCCTCCTTGCGGGCGGCCTCGGGGATCGCGGCGAGCCGGGCCTCGGCGTCGTCGCCGGTGATGCCGACCTCGTCGCCCGCCATGTCGGTCGAGCCGCCTGCGAGCAGGTAGGGGGCCTTGGCGTAGGCGTGGTCACGCAGGGCGTTGACCAGCAGCTTCGGCGAGAGCGGCTTCTCGGTGTTCCACGCGGGGCACTGCGACTGGCAGCGGCCGCACTCGGTGCAGGTGGTGAAGTCGAGCAGGCCCTTCCAGGAGAAGTCCTCGACCTTGCCGACACCGAACACGTCGGTGTCCGGGTCGGCCTCCTCCAGGTCGAGGACCTTGCCGCCGGAGGTCATCGGCTTCACGTTGCCGAGCGCCTTGCGGCCGTCGTCCTCGCGCTTGAAGTAGATGTTGAAGAACGCCGTGAACCGGTGCCAGGCCACACCCATGGTGGGCTTGGCGGCCAGCACGATCAGCCAGATCGTTGCCGAGAGGACCTTGATCGCGGCGAACACCGAGACCAGCGTGGTCGACGGGGGCAGGATCGAGCCCAGCGCGAGGGAGACCGGGGCGGACCAGGCGGGGACGTCGAACACGCCCAGCGAGGCCTTGGCGCCGCGCACCACCAGGATGCCGAGGCCCTCGAGGAACACGATCGCCTCGACGAAGTAGGCGCGGCCCATGTTCGATCCGTAGAACCGGGACTCCCGGCCGAGCCGCTTCGGGTTCTTGACCTGCCGGAAGATGATCAGCGGGACGATGCCGACGATCGTGCCGACGCCGAGGATCTCCACCCAGAGCGAGTACGGGCCCCACTCGCCGATGATCGGCAGGTGGAACAGCGGGTTCCACACCTCGACGAACGCCTCGACCAGCGCCAGGATCAGGCCGCCGAAGCCGACCATCACCAGCCAGTGGAAGACGCCGACGTGCGACCACTTCAGCATCCGCGTGTGGAGCAGCGACTCCTTCAGCATCGTCGCGAAGCGGGGACCGAAGGGTCCCGTCCGCGTCGGGTCCGGCTGGCCCAGCCGGATGATGCCGATCATGCTGGCGACGGTCCGCCACACCAGCACGACCGCCACCACGGCGGACGCCGCGGTGATCGGGCCGAGCACCCACTGCACCCAGGTCATCGGTGTGATCCTCCCCGTCGAACTCCCGACAGAAAGGCTAGGTTACTGGTGGGTAATGCACCCGAACGGCCTCGCTGCGGTCCGCGACTCCTCGCGTGGCCGGAGAATAAGGCACCGAACGCCCGTTCTGCCGTGTGACGGGGGCTGCACGAACGGGGGGCGCACTGCGGCGCAACGGCATCTCCCCCGCTCGGGGCCGGGACTGAGGGCACCCTACTGAGAGCGGAATCACCCGAAATCTGTGCGGTATGCGAACACTCCGCACGCAGGGTCCCGTCCGTCGCCCGGACGGCGGCGATCTGTCACCGTTCGTGCGAAGCGGGTCGCGAACGGGTGGTAACGGCACGTCTTCACACAGTGCTTGCACCGACTCGTTAGCCTGGTGCGCTAGCGGCCCCCTGCTCCCTGTTGTGTGCGTTCGTCGAGGGTGTCCCGCCCGACCAGGCAGGAGAGAACGATGACCGGACCAGGGGCAGACGCCCTCTGGTACGCCCAGGCACTGACCACCGGTGGGCTACAGGGGTGGATCCAGCAGAACATCGTCCCGCTCATCCTGCTCGGCATCGCGATCGTCCTGCTGTGGATCGGCGGCCGGGGTGACAACGCGGGTGTCGCGCGGCGCAGCATCGGCCTGCTCATCGGGCTGGTCGCGCTCGGCATCGCCGTGAGTGGGAACGGGCCCCGGGTGGGCGAGTTCCTGGCCAACCTGATCGTGGGTTAGCCGACGTGCTGGTCCGCACCGATGACGAGGTCTACCGGGTCGACTCGGTCTGGCTCGGGCCGCCGCGCGCCACGTTCCCGTGGCGCGCGCGGTACGTCTCGTACGGTGTCGGGCTGCTCGTGATGATCGCGGTGATGTTCGTCCAGCGTCGGATCGGCATCGGGCTGGACTTCTTCTCCGTGGCCTGGGCCGTGGTGATCACGGTGCTGGTCACCCGCTTCCTCGGCAAGAAGATCGACTACGAACGGCCGCTGGGCCAGGTGACCGAGCTGTTCCGGCACGAGGTGACCGGGCCCCGTCGGCGTCGGACGGGGGCGGGCGGCCCGGTGCGGTTCGCGCACGTCCGCACCCACCGGACCCTGCCCGGCTCGCGGTGGACGCGGTCCTCACCGACCCCGGAGGCCCCCCGACCCGAGGTCGTGGCCCCCGAACCCGTCCCCGTCGCTGTCCCCGCCCAGGCCGCGGTCGTCGCCGAGGCCCCGGCCCCGTTGCGCGACATCACCCCGGTCCGGGCCACTCCGCGTCGCGTGCCCGCCCAGCCGTGGGCCACCGCCGCAGAGCGCAACGGGCGGAACGGGCACGACAAGAAGGGCGGCCGCCGTGGCCGCGCGTGAGGAGCGCGATCCCTTCCGCGACGGCCGCCGCCCCGCCGGACGCGGCCTGCAGGGCGAGACCAAGCTCCCCAAGTTCAGCCCCACGATCGCGCTGCGCAGCATCGACGGGCACGTCACCCGCACCGGCACGCAGGTCATGGCCTGGTACCGGCTCTCGCCGCAGGCCTGGAGCTTCCGGTCCGACGGCCAGCGCGAGATCCTCATCCGCCAGATCGCCGCCCAGCTCGGCGAGCTGCAGGGCCGCTGGCTGCACCTGCGGGTGACCACCCGGCCGTACCCCGTGCACATGTGGGCGGAGTCCTTCGACCAGAACGCCCTGGGCCGGATGCCGGACGTCCCCGGCGCCCTGGGCTGGGACTCCTTCCTCGAGGGCGAACAGCGCCACCTCATGGGCCTGTCCATGAGCGACAAGGAGGTCTTCCTCGGCGTCGAGGTCTCCGGGCGCAGCATGCTGGACCGCTGGGTCGAGCGGGCCGCGCCGGTGTTGGGCAGGGTCGTGCCCGCGGCGGTGCGGGCAGAGCTGTCGGCGTTGGAGTCCGAGCTCAACCACCTCGACGCCCTGGTCTCGGGCCCCGGGCTCGACGGCGTCCCCGCGAGCGCCGCGGACATGTCCTGGCTCATGCACCGGTCCGTCGCGATCGGGCTGCCCGCCCCGCGGAGCCTGTCCAACGTCCCGGTCGGGGTGACCCGCTGGGAGTCGGAGGACCTCGCGACCTTCACCGACGGCGTCGAGCTCCACCAGGAGCCCTACGCGCCGACCGTGAAGGTCACCGGCCGGGTGCGCGGGGAGACCGTCACACGAGACGTCGCGGTGCTCTCGATCGGGCTGATGGAGGGCCTGCGCATCCCGGAGGTCGACGACCCGTGGATGCAGCACTCCGACCGGCTCCCCTTCCCCGTGGAGTGGTCGGCGCGGATGTACGTCCGCAAGCCCGAGGAGGTCACGGGCGAGCTGCAGCGGCAGATGGGCAAGGTGCGGAGCCAGATCCGGCACTACACCCACGACCACGACCTCGAGCCGCCGATGTCGCTCGCCCGCCAGGCGGACCGGGTGCTGGAGGTCGAGGACGAGCTGACCAGCGGCCTGACCCAGCTCAACACGCGGCTCTACGGCTGGTGGCGGGTCGCGGTGTCCGGCCGGGACGAGTCGGAGGCGATCACCCGCGCCCAGCAGGTGCTGGACCTCTACTCGCCGAAGGTGCAGATCGAGCACCCGGAGGCCCAGTACCGCTACGCCCGCGAGTTCATCCCCGGCGAGCAGCTCGCCTCCACCGCCTACCGCCGCCGCGGCTCGGTGACCTGGGCGGCGGCGGGCGTGCCCGCGGCCACGGCGTCGGTCGGCGACCGGCGCGGGATCATGCTCGGCGAGACCTGCACGGCGACCCGACGCCCGGTGGCCTGGGACCCGTGGCTGGCCCAGGAGGTGCGCCGGGCCTCGGGTCTGACGGCGGTGGTCGGCGGCCTGGGCTCCGGCAAGTCCTTCCTCACCGGGCTGATCGTCTACAAGACACTCCGCGCGGGTGCACGGTGGACGGTGCTGGACCCGTCGGGCCCGTTGGCGGAGCTGACCCGGCTCCCGGAGCTGGCGAGCTTCTCGCGGCACATCAACCTGCTGCGCGCCGATCCCGGCATCCTCAACCCCTACCGCGTGGTCGCCGAGCCGCGGCCGGAGCACTTCGCGGACGACGAGGACCCCGAGCGTTCCTGGCGCCGCGAGCGGCTGCTGGCCGCGGCCACCCGGCGTCGCCTGGTGCTCGACGTGCTGTCCGGCCTGCTGCCCTACGACGTCGCGCGGCTCCCGCACACCCGGATCGTGCTGCTCAGGGCGGTGCGAGAGGTGGGAGGCGCCGCGGACCGGCACCCCGGGATGGTCATCGACGCGCTGCGCCGCCACCAGCGCGAGGGCGAGGACCACTCCGGTGTGGTCGCGGACTTCCTGGAGGAGCGCCGCGAGCTGCCGCAGGCCGCGCTGCTGTTCCCGGACACCAGCCGGGACGACCCCTGGGCCGCGGACCGCGACTACCGGCTCACCGTGCTGACGATGCAGGGCATGAGCCTGCCGCGGCCGGGCAGCCCGCGCGAGGAGTGGACGGACAACGAGGCCCTCGCCGTCGAGCTGCTGAACCTGGCCTCCTGGCTGACCCAGCGCACGATCTACGACGCGGACCGGAACATCCGCAAGGGCGTCGCGCTCGACGAGACCCACTTCCTGTCCCAGGTCCCCACCGGCAAGGTGCTGATCGACCGGCTCGCGCGCGACTCCCGCAAGTTCAACGTCCGGGCATTGTTCGCCTCCCAGCTGGCGGGCGACCTGCTGCGGGTCTCCGGGTTCGCGTCGCTGGTCAACGCTGTGTTCGTCGGCCGCACGGACGACGAGGAGGCCCAGACCGAGGCGCTGCGGCTGCTCCGCGTGCCCACCGGTGTCGGCTACGAGCAGATGCTCGGCACCCTGTCGCCGCGCCCGCGCCACGACGACCGGCCGGACGACACCCCCCGGCAGTTCGTGTTCGCCGACGGGCACGGTGGCGTCGAGAAGATCCGGATCGACCTGGAGGCACCGCACCTGGACCACGTCCGGGAGGCACTGGACACCAA
>NZ_JACBXB010000069.1 GCF_013870575.1 Pseudonocardia pini | reverse complement strand
ATCCCGGCCATCGCCGCCGCCCTGGCGCGGATCCCCGCAGGCGTGGCGGTCCACGCGATCGTCCAGGTGGCGGGTGCGGCCGAGGAGCAGCCCCTGGAATCCCCCGGCGACCTGCGGCTGAGCTGGTTGCACCGCGAGGGGGATGGCACCGGGCAGCTGCTCGGGGCCGTCCGGGCACTGGAGTTCCCCACGGGCCGGGTGCACGCGTTCGTGCACGGCGAGGCCGCCGAGGTCCGCGAGGTCCGGCGGCACCTGCTGGGCGAGCGCGGGGTGGCCAGGGACGACCTGTCCGTCTCCGGCTACTGGCGGCGCGGCCGGGACGAGGAGGGCTTCCGCGTGTACAAGCAGGAGCAGGCCGCCCTCGAGGAGGCGGACGGCAAGATCGCCGCAGGTCGCTGAGGGTCCACCCGTTCGCGCAGGGCTGAACGGCGGGCTACCGGGAATCGACGTGCAGCTCACACCGTTCTGTCGGGGTGAGTGCGTACCGTGCGCGTTACGTGACACTGCGGCGGAGGCGCCGCACGCCCGGGGACCGATACAGTGGTATGGGGCGCCCGCGGCGCAGTGTCACAAGGATGCTGGACGCGTCGCATGTGTGGGCGCAGCAGGCAAGGAGTGCGAATGTTCGAGAGGTTCACCGACCGAGCAAGGCGTGTTGTCGTTCTGGCCCAGGAAGAGGCCAGGATGCTCAACCACAACTACATCGGCACCGAGCACATCCTCCTTGGCCTGATCCACGAGGGTGAGGGTGTCGCCGCGAAGGCGCTCGAGTCGCTCGGGATCGCCCTGGAGGGCGTGCGACAGCAGGTCGAGGAGATCATCGGCCAGGGCCAGCAGGCCCCGTCCGGGCACATCCCCTTCACCCCGCGAGCGAAGAAGGTGCTCGAGCTGTCGCTGCGCGAGGCGCTGCAGCTCGGCCACAACTACATCGGCACCGAGCACATCCTGCTCGGCCTGATCCGCGAGGGCGAGGGCGTCGCGGCCCAGGTGCTCGTCAAGCTGGGTGCCGACCTCAACCGCGTCCGCCAGCAGGTGCTCCAGCTGCTGAGCGGCTACCAGGGCAAGGAGCCCGCCGAGGCCTCCTCCGGCCGTGGCGAGGGCACCCCGTCCTCCTCCCTCGTGCTCGACCAGTTCGGTCGCAACCTCACGCAGCAGGCCCGCGAGGGCAAGCTGGACCCGGTCATCGGCCGGGGCAAGGAGATCGAGCGGGTCATGCAGGTCCTCTCCCGGAGGACCAAGAACAACCCCGTCCTCATCGGCGAGCCCGGTGTCGGCAAGACCGCCGTCGTCGAGGGGCTGGCCCAGGGCATCGTCAAGGGCGAGGTCCCGGAGACGCTCAAGGACAAGCAGCTCTACACGCTGGACCTGGGGTCCCTCGTGGCGGGCTCCCGCTACCGCGGTGACTTCGAGGAGCGCCTCAAGAAGGTGCTCAAGGAGATCCGCACCCGCGGGGACATCATCCTGTTCATCGACGAGATCCACACCCTCGTCGGGGCGGGTGCCGCGGAGGGCGCGATCGACGCGGCGTCGATCCTCAAGCCCATGCTCGCCCGCGGTGAGCTGCAGACCATCGGTGCCACCACGCTCGACGAGTACCGCAAGTACGTCGAGAAGGACCCCGCGCTGGAGCGTCGTTTCCAGCCGATCCAGGTGGGCGAGCCGAGCGTCACGCACACCATCGAGATCCTCAAGGGCCTCCGGGACCGCTACGAGGCGCACCACCGGGTCACGATCACCGACCCGGCGCTCGTCGCCGCGGCCACCCTGGCGGACCGTTACATCTCGGACCGCTTCCTGCCGGACAAGGCGATCGACCTGATCGACGAGGCCGGTGCCCGCATGCGCATCAAGCGCATGACCGCGCCGCCGGACCTGCGGGAGTTCGACGAGAAGATCGCGAACGTCCGTCGGGACAAGGAGTCCGCGATCGACGCGCAGGACTTCGAGCGCGCCGCGCACCTGCGGGACTCCGAGAAGCAGCTGCTCGCGCAGAAGTCGGAGCGTGAGAAGCAGTGGAAGTCGGGCGATCTGGACGTCGTCGCCGAGGTGGACGACGAGCAGATCGCCGAGGTCCTCGCGAACTGGACCGGCATCCCCGTCTTCAAGCTCACCGAGGAGGAGACCACTCGCCTCCTGAAGATGGAGGACGAGCTCCACAAGCGGATCATCGGGCAGGAGGAGGCCGTCAAGTCGGTCGCGCAGGCGATCCGCCGTACGCGTGCCGGCCTGAAGGACCCGAAGCGCCCGTCCGGCTCGTTCATCTTCGCCGGCCCGTCCGGTGTCGGTAAGACCGAGCTGTCCAAGGCGCTCGCCAACTTCCTGTTCGGCGAGGACGACGCGCTCATCCAGATCGACATGGGTGAGTTCCACGACCGCTACACCGCCTCGCGGCTCTTCGGTGCCCCTCCCGGGTACGTGGGCTACGAGGAGGGCGGCCAGCTCACCGAGAAGGTGCGGCGCAAGCCGTTCTCGGTCGTGCTGTTCGACGAGATCGAGAAGGCCCACCAGGAGATCTACAACACGCTCCTGCAGGTCCTCGAGGACGGCCGCCTCACGGACGGCCAGGGCCGCACGGTGGACTTCAAGAACACCGTGCTGATCTTCACCTCGAACCTGGGGACCCAGGACATCTCGAAGGCGGTCGGGCTCGGCTTCGCGCAGAGCAACGACGAGCAGTCGAACTACGAGCGCATGAAGACCAAGGTCAACGACGAACTGAAGAAGCACTTCCGCCCGGAGTTCCTGAACCGCATCGACGACATCATCGTGTTCCACCAGCTCACGCAGCCGCAGATCATCCAGATGGTCGACCTGATGATCCGTCGGGTCGAGGGTGCGCTGGCGAACAAGGACATGGCGATCGAGCTCACCGAGGCTGCCAAGGGTCTGCTGGCCCGCCGCGGCTTCGACCCGGTCCTGGGCGCCCGGCCGCTGCGCCGGACGATCCAGCGGGAGATCGAGGACCAGCTGTCCGAGAAGATCCTGTTCGGCGAGATCGAGCCGGGTCAGATCGTGATCGTGGACGTCGAGGGCCTCGACGAGAGCGCCCCCGAGGGCACCCCGGCACACGACGACAAGGCGATCTTCACCTTCCGTGGTGAGCCCCGCCCGGCCGTCGGCGTCCCGGACGCCCCGCCGGTCGACATCGCCGCAGGTGGCTCCTCCGCGGAGGAGTCCGCCTGATCCGCTGACCAGCACCGGACGGCCCGTCTCCCCCTCGGGGAGGCGGGCCGTTCGGCGTCTCTACTCTCTTTTCATGCGCACTCTCGGCACGATCGCGGCCGTCGCCGCGGTGATCGCGGGGGCGGCGGCGTGCTCGTCGCCCTCCTCCTCGTCCACCGCGACGGTGCCTGCGGCCCCCGTGGCACTGCCCACCTGCACCGTGGAAGACGTCCGGGTCGCGGGGGAGATCGGCAGCAAGCCCACCATCACGGTGCCGGACACCTGCAGGCCGGCGGCCGAGCTGCTGAGCAAGGACCTCGTCGTCGGCAGCGGTGCCGAGGTCGTCCCGGGCTCGACGGTCGACACCCACTACGACCTGGTGACGTGGTCGGACAAGAAGGAGCTGGACGCCTCCTGGCTCAAGGGGAAGACCTTCGCGCTCGAGGACGTCGGGAACGCGCCCGTGATCGACGGCTGGAACGAGGGCGTCATCGGCATGCGCGAGGGCGGCCGCCGGCTGCTCGTCATCCCGCCGGACAAGGGGTACGGCCAGGGCGGCCGCGGCATCGCGCCCAACGAGACCCTCGTGTTCGTCGTGGACGCCGTCAGCGTGCAGGCCTAGTGGCATGAGCTCGGTCCGCGCCGTCCCCGAGACCGAGCTGCTGCCCGGCCGTCAGCTCTCCGCCGACGACGCCTGGCACACCGTCCGCCGGTACGGCCTCCGGCACCTCCTCGGCACCGGGTTCGTGCGCTTCCGCTACGGCGACGGCTTCTCCCACGCCCGCGCCTTCGCCCTCCAGCTCGCGCTCGCAGCGGTCCCGCTCGTGATCGCGGGTGCGGGCCTGGCGACCGCGTTGGGCGTCGAGTCGTTCGCCGAGGTGGTGGCTCGGACCGTCGTGGCGATCTCGCCCGGGAACAGCGACGAGCTGGTGGGCCAGGCCGTGGAGGGCGACCGACGCCGCGGCGTCATCGTCGTCGTGCTCGCGCTGATCACGGCCTTCGCGGCCGCGACCAGCGCGTTCGCCCAGCTCGAACGCGGCGCCAACCGGATCTACGGCACCGAACGCGACCGGCCTGCGCTCCAGAAGTACGGGCGAGCCGCGTTGCTCACCGCGACCGCGGGCGTCGCGATGGCCGTGGGGCTGCTGTTGATCGTGGCGGGGGAGCCCTTCGGCGAGGCGATGGAGCAGGTCTACCGCTGGGGCGACGCCGCGGAGGAGTTCTGGGACGTCCTGCGCTGGCCGGTGGGGCTGGTGGCGCTGCTCGTGGCGGTCACCGCACTGCTGCGGTTCGCGCCGCGTCGTCGGCAGCCGGGGTTGAGCTGGCTGGCAGTCGGTGCGGTGGTGACCGTGCTCGCCTGGCTGGCGGGCTCCGGGCTGCTGGCGCTCTACGTGGTTCTGGGCGCGAACTTCGGCGACACCTATGGTCCGCTCACCGCGGTCATGGCCCTGCTGCTGTGGGCGAACGTCACGGGGATCGCGCTGCTGGCGGGCGTCGCGCTCGCGGCCCAGCTCGAGGCCGTGCGGGCCGGGCAGGGCGACCCCCGGCTCCCGGACTCGGACGACGACGGCATCCCCGACCACGTCGACGAGGACCCCGCCTCGCCCGCCCGCTGATCCCGATGCGGCCCCGTCCCGTACCCCCCTCGGGACGGGGCCGCACCTGCCGCCGGTCCGAGGACCGCCGTCATCGTGGAGATCCGCTTCGGCCAGGTGGTGATACCGGCGTCGGCGTTGATCTCTCCTGGTGAGACGATGTCAGACAGCGTCCCGCGGTTGTCCGTCGTCCTACCGAGGGATCGGTTGGCTCGGCACAGGAGCGGGCGCCGGCTCCACGGTGGTGATCGTGATGCGAGGCTCGGCCGCCGTCGTCGAGAGGAAGCCGCCGATCGAGCCGACCCCGGTGATCAACAGGGCCAAGGCCAGCGCGATCAGGAACAGCAGCGCGATCCTCCAGAATGCGACGACGACCAGGATGATGAGCAGGACTGCGAGGAAACTGCCAGACATGGTGACCCCCCGGAAACCGTGTTGCTGACGAGAACCAAGAATGCGCTGCGGTAGGTTGTCTGTCAACTGAGAGAAGACGTCGGACAACAGTCGTCTAGCATGTGGTTGACGGACGACCTGCATCGTCGCTATGGTCGACCAGGCTCGCCGCCCGACCGGCGTCGGGACTCCTGTCAGGCGGTGGCAACCGACATCGCGTGGTCTGTACGCGGTGTCGGAGGACGAGGGGCGAGCGATGGACCACGAGGCGGACCTCGATCCGAGGTATGCCCTCTCGCTGGATGTCGGACAGGCGCTGCCGGACGCGATCGCGGAGACGCTCCGCCGCCTCATCGAGGCGGGCGACCCGAAGCCGGGCGACCGGCTGCCCACCGAGTCCGAGCTGGCGCGCAAGATGAAGGTCGCGCGCAGCTCCGTCCGCACCGCCCTGCAGAAGCTCGAGGCGCAGGGTGCGGTGGAGGTGCGTCGCGGCCTCGGTTGGTTCGTGCGACGCCAGGCCGCCGCCGCCTCGGGCAGCGGTCACCTCTTCGACCCCAGCGGCTACCGGGCGAGCGAGCTCTTCGAGCTGAGGATCGGCCTGGAGGGCCTGGCCGTGAGCCTCGCCGTGCAGCGCGCGACGGACGGCGAGATCGAGGACATCGCCAAGGCGAACACGGAGCACCAGAACGCCCAGGACGACCCCGCCGAGCTGCTCCGCACCGACCGCGACTTCCACGACCGCATCGTCGAGGCGAGCCGCAACCAGCTGTTGATCGACACCTACCAGAAGCTGATCATCGAGCTGGACGACTGGCGGTACAACAGCTACGGCGTCCCGGGCGTCCCCATCCGGTCCGCCCGAGAGCACGCCAAGGTGGTCCGCTTCCTCCGCAGCCGCGACTCCGGCGGCGCCCGTTCCGCGATGAATGCCCACCTCCAGCGCCTGTACGACGAGCTCGCCGACATCCGGGAGGAACCACTCGACTCGACCGTCACCCCGGGCGAGACCGAGCCGGACTGGCACCCGATCACCTGAGACACATCTAGCCATTCGCTCGATCGTGTGATGCTCTTGTTGCCGGGTGTAGTCGGCGATGGGTGGGCGAATGGCGTGGGTGTTCGGCGCACTCGCCGTAGTCCTGTTCGTCCTCGCTTCCGTGTTCGGCGTCGACGACGAGGCGGTTCCGCTGCGGGCCCTGGGAATCCTCGCGGAGTGGGCGGGCTTCCTGGCGGTCCTGGCTTTCGTCGCGGTGCTGGTCCGCGGACCTCTCGTGCACTGGGTCAAACGCCGGCTCGTCGAGCTCGCGGGTCCCGCCATCATCCGCACCATGGCGCCGCGGGACGTACTCGCGACCTTGCTCCCGGCCATCTACGGGGACCGCGCGAGCCACGAGGACGTCCTGACCGGCGTGCTGGGCGGTGCGGGTAGGGACGCGCGCGGACGTGACATCGCGGTGAGCAAGGGGACGACCGCCCATCTCCGTCTCATGGCGGTGGACGAGCGGACCTGCGTCAGCGAGTTCACCTGGACCCACGAGTTCTCCGGAGTGCGGGACAACCACTTCCTGATCCTCTTCGGCACGGTCGACCCCGAGATCGTGCCGCTGGTCCTGGCGAACCGTACCTATCCGCTCTTCGAGGTGTGGCACCTCCGCAACGAGGACGAGCTGGACGACTTCGTGCCTATGCTCCGGGACTCCCTCAAAGTGGGTATCGCCTATCGCGACTCCGACGGCAACGTCATCGAGGTCGAGCCTGCAGCCCACGTCGGCGAGGAGATCGCCCTGAGACATTTCGACGGATTCCTTCGGCTCCCGGAGCGGATCGACCGTAAGGACCTGCGAATACTCCAGCTGGACCTCTACGATCTCGCGGACCCTGATCACGTCGTCGCGGCAGTGGAGCGCTTGTCGGTCCGGGCTTCCCAGCACACCGACCTGAGCCGCGGCTACATCACCTGGTCACCGCCCCATCCCTGCTACCTCGAGACCGTCACCTTCGACGTCCAGCACCTCGGAGTCGACGGACGGGAATACGACTTCCTCGTTCTTCCCTCCGTCATGCGGCGAGGCGGGATGCCGCACTATCCCCACTGGATGCGGATCGACGACGTGATCACCGTCGAGGTCCGCTCCTGGATGCTGCCAGGCCACGCGGTGACGCTACTCTGGCGGCTTGTCGACGACCCTGAGAATGACCGCGGGCGACCTTGAGAAAGCTCATGGCGCCATCCTGTCTCGAAATGACCTGCTCGACAGACGCCGTGCGCTCTACTCCGCCGCGATCGCTTTCCTGAACCAGTCCGGGGTCGAGGATCCGGACGCCGCCGTCCTCGACAACCCCCTCGTGCGGGCAGCGGTCGGTCGAGGACTGGGTGGCTCGGTCGGAGAGGTCTCGGCGGATCCTCTGTGGGCACTCGCACCCGAGCCCGGCGCGTTCGGTGTCAGGGTTGCGAGCGAACGGGGAGCTGCCGCGGCGTTGGCTCCTGTCCTGGCCCACGTGGCAGACCAGGTCCTCGACCACGGCGATCGTGTCCGACTCGAGGTCCTGACTCGGGACTCGCCCGAGTTCGCAGACAGTGTGTCCACGATCGCTGCCGGGGCGGCCCTGCTTCACGAGGTGGTTCCGGAACTCGCACGGGACGTGCTCCCGCATGTCGGGCTCGTGACTGTCCTGAGTGGTGGAGGACGACTCGGCTCGGCCTCTCTGCGTGAGTACCCGGGGCTCGTCATGCTCCCGCCGCCGGGGAGCGCCCTCGAAGCGGCCGAGGCGCTGATCCATGAAGGTGCGCACCAGAAGTTCTTCGATCTGGCGATCGTCGGGTCGATCTTCGCGTCGCGCCCCGCCTCCGGCCTCCTGCGGCCCTCCTGGGTTGCCGGCTCCGCCCCGGGATGGACGTTCGCCCAATGCGCTGCGGCTTTTCATGCCTATTGCCATCTCGCCGTTCTCGCCGGGCCGACACGGTCATTCGAGGTCCACGACGGCTCGCTCCTCCCCTTTGCTGCGGAACGTGCGGCCGAGCTCGGCGAAATGCTTCAGGACAGGCAAGCGCTGCTGGGGAAAGACGGTCGCCTGCTCGTCGGCTCACTCGTCGGCAACGAACTGTCCGATGTCGTGGTCGAGGACGCTCCACTGTCGACCTCGCCGTGGCGTGACGACCCGCGAGCGGTCACGCGTGCCGTCGGGGAGTGGTCTGTCGTGGTCTACGGAGTCGGACCGTCCGTCGTTCGCCTCGCGCCGCCCGCCCGGCGCGGGTGACCCCTGCCGGCGACCGTCGAGCCCGTTCATCCTTCCGAGTTGCCCTTTGGCCGCGTCGGGTGAAGAACGGGTAGCGATGTCTGTCGTTGTGCGAGACATAGGTGACGCACCGCACGGTGCTCAGGACTGATCCAGGAGAACGCGTAGATGTCTCAGCTCACCGGTCCGGACGATCAGCAGGCCGTGGTGGCGCACGCCGTCACCTTCTTCGCGCCTGACCGGCCGGTGGAGAACACGATCTTCGTGCGACCCGCGGACGACGAGGCCGAGGAGTCGGCGGGCGACTCTCGCTGACCTTCCGCTCCAGGGGAAGGCCCGGTCGGCATAGAGCCGAAGCCGGGCCTTTCGCCGTTTTGGGGGCAGGTGGAATTAGGTCCCCCCATCGACAATCTCCGCGAATCGGTGACGGGCAACGAGCCCAGTCGTTCCCGCATCTCCGTTCCCCTTTCCCATATGGTGCGCACGTAGTTGCAACAGTGCCTCGACATCTCCTGACCACAGGACGGACGACTGCACCGCCACCGCGAGGTGTCCTGCAGCAGGCGCGGACCTCGAGGTGCTCACTGCGACCGACCGGCGCCACGGTTCGGCGACCAGGTCCGTGCCCTCATCCGTCATGAAGGCCGGTCGTCCCCCACGATCCGTCTCCGGACCAGCTAGGGCAGCCAACCCTGCTTCGCCTCCGCCCGTTCGGACTATCCGATCGGAGGGGTCCGCATCTGCGTGCAACGTCGCTGCAACCTCGGGGTTCCTAGTGTTCGACGTCACGAGCTGGACCCAATGTTGTGGAAGGACCGAAATGGCCAAGTACGCCAACCCCGGGCAGCCGGACAGCGTCGTCAGCTTCAAGCCCCGCTACGACCATTTCATCGGCGGCGAGTACGTGGCCCCTGCGAAGGGCCAGTATTTCGAGAACTCGACCCCGATCACGGGTCAGGCGTTCACCGAGGTCGCGCGTGGCACGTCCGAGGACGTCGAGAAGGCCCTGGACGCGGCGCACGCCGCGGCGCCCGCGTGGGGCAAGACCTCCGTCGCCGAGCGCGCGAACATCCTCAACAAGATCGCCGACCGGGTCGAGGCGAACCTCGAGCTGATCGCCATCGCCGAGTCGTGGGACAACGGCAAGGCCTGCCGCGAGACCCTGGCCGCCGACATCCCGCTCGCGATCGACCACCTCCGCTACTTCGCCGGTGCGCTGCGCGCCCAGGAGGGCGGCATCTCGCAGATCGACGAGGACACGGTCGCCTACCACTTCCACGAGCCGCTGGGTGTGGTCGGCCAGATCATCCCGTGGAACTTCCCGATCCTGATGGCGATCTGGAAGCTCGCACCCGCGCTCGCGGCGGGCAACGCGGTCGTCCTGAAGCCGGCCGAGCAGACCCCCACCTCGATCCACGTGCTCAACGAGCTCGTCCAGGACCTGCTGCCCCCTGGTGTCCTCAACATCGTCAACGGCTTCGGTGTCGAGGCGGGCAAGCCGCTGGCCTCGAGCAACCGCATCCGCAAGATCGCCTTCACCGGTGAGACCACGACCGGGCGGCTGATCTCGCAGTACGCCAGCGAGAACCTGATCCCGGTCACCCTGGAGCTCGGCGGCAAGAGCCCCAACGTCTTCTTCGACGACGTCGCCCTCCAGAACGACGCCTTCTACGACAAGGCGCTCGAGGGCTTCGCGATGTTCGCCCTCAACCAGGGCGAGGTCTGCACCTGCCCGTCGCGCGCGCTCATCCAGGGCGGCATCTACGACGAGTTCCTCGAGCAGGCGGTCAAGCGCACCGAGCAGATCAAGCAGGGCCACCCGCTCGACACCGACACGATGATCGGTGCGCAGGCCTCGAACGACCAGTTCGAGAAGATCCTGAGCTACATCGACATCGGTCGCCAGGAGGGCGCGCGCGTCCTCACCGGTGGCGGCAGGTCCGACCTGGGCGGCGAGCTGTCCGGCGGCTACTACATCCAGCCGACGGTCTTCGAGGGCAACAACGCGATGCGGATCTTCCAGGAGGAGATCTTCGGCCCGGTGGTGTCGGTCGCGCGGTTCACCGACTACGACGACGCCATCACGATCGCCAACGACACCCTGTACGGCCTGGGTGCGGCGGTCTGGTCCCGCGACGGCAGCACCGCGTACCGCGCGGGCCGCGACATCCAGGCGGGTCGCGTGTGGGTGAACAACTACCACGCGTACCCGGCGCACGCGGCGTTCGGCGGCTACAAGCAGTCCGGCATCGGGCGCGAGAACCACCTGATGATGCTGGACCACTACCAGCAGACCAAGAACCTGCTGGTCAGCTACTCGCAGAACGCCCAGGGCTTCTTCTGATGGGTGCCCCCGCCGACGGAGTCGAGGAGCTTCCGGGATCCGGCACCGAGCGGGTCGCGTTGACCCCGGCGGCGGCGGACCTGCTCGTGCGGCTGACCGACGTCCACGGTCCGCTGATGTTCCACCAGTCCGGCGGGTGCTGCGACGGCAGCGCGCCGATGTGCTATCCCGACGGCGACTTCAAGCTGGGGGGTCAGGACGTCCACCTGGGCGACCTGACCGTCCCCGGCCTCGAGAAGCCGATCGGGTTCCACATGTCGGCCTCCCAGTTCGAGTACTGGAAGCACACCCATCTCACCGTCGACGTCGTCAAGGGGCGCGGCAGCGGGTTCTCGGTCGAGGCGCCGGAGGGCGTCCGGTTCCTGATCCGCTCGCGGCTCTTCACCGACGACGAGTGGCGGGAGATGCAGGACGTGACGTAGGGGGTCGCCCTACCCACACGAACGGCACTCTCGTGCGGACCTACCGCGCGAGAGTGCCGTTCGTCTGGTCAGCAGAGGGCCGCGAGGGCCTGCAACGTCGCTGCGGCGGGTTCGGGGATGCCGACGCCGCGCCCGTGCCGGATCTCCGGCTCGCGGACGTTGATCCGCACCAGCCGCCCCGTCGCCGCACTGGCCAGCTCGGCCTCGCGGCGCACCGTGGGCACCGCGGTGCCCGCCCCGATCTCGACGACGGCGAGCTCGCGCCGGTGCGCGCGGATCCAGTCGTGCAGGTTCTTCAGCCCCGGCCCCGAGCGTGCCGGGTCCCAGGACCGGTCTCCGAACATCAGGATGTTCGGCCGGGCCAGGCCGCCGCAGCTCGGGCAGCTCGGCAACGGATCGAGCGCCCGCATCGTCGTCTCGTCGATCCGGGGGACTGCTCCGGCGGGCCAGATCTCCTGCCCGCAGTCGGTCAGGCACTGCAGGTGGTGGATCGAGCCGTGCACCTCCGCGACGTCCCGGTCGTCGAACCCGGCGACCTGGAACTGCCCGTCGACGTTGGAGGTGAAGACCCTGGTCGGCCGCTCCGACGCCCAGCGGCGCAGCACGGCGAACCCGGCGTGCGGCACGGTCCGGCGGTACAGCGCGAGCCGATGCCCGTAGAAGCCCCAGGCGAGAGCCGGGTCGTCGGAGAAGTGGACGGGGTCGGCGAGCTCCTCGAAGCGCAGCCCGAGCCGCGCGTAGGGCGGGTACGCGCGCCAGAAACCCTCGGTGCCCCGGAAGTCCGGCAGTCCGGAGTCGACGCCCATGCCTGCGCCCGCGCAGACCAGCAGTGCCCCCGAGCCGCGCAGCAGCTCGGCGGCGTCCTCCACGCTCAGAGGTCGACGACCTCGAACTCGAGCAGGTCCGCGCCGCTGGCGACCGGGCGCGGCCCGGCGTTGGGGTCCCGCGAACCGGCGTGCGCCTCGACGGCCGGGCCCTGCCGCCAGGCCTCGAACGCCTCGTCGGACTCCCAGGTGGTGACGACGAAGTACCGCTCGTCCCCCTTCACCGGCCGGAGCAGCTGGAAGCCGAGGAAGCCCGGCTGCCCGTCGACGGCGTGCTTGCGGTTGGCGAACCGCTTCTCCAGCTCCGGGCCCGCGTTCTCGGGCACATGGATTGCGTTGATCTTCACGACGGCCATGGGGTCCACGTTAGCCTCCACTGCGATGCGGGGGCGGAGATCGGTGCGGACGTCGGACGGGACCTACCTGGCCGTCGTCGAGTTCGGCGGTGAGGGCACCCCGATCCTGCTGCTCCACGGCCTGATGGGCCGCGCGACGACGTGGTGGTCGCTCGCCCGGCGGCTCACCGCCTACGGCCGGGTCCTCGGTCTCGACGCCCGCGGGCAGTCCGTGTACGGGCACATCAACCGGGCGTTCGTGACCGCGGGCCAGAGCGTCAAG
>NZ_JACBXB010000699.1 GCF_013870575.1 Pseudonocardia pini | reverse complement strand
CGGTGGCCGCGTCGGGGGCCGAGCAGGCGTAGGAGTGCAGCTCGACGACGGAACCGCCCGTCCGTGCGGCCCACTCCGCCGAGGGCCGCTCCAGCCGGGAGTAGACGGTGACCGAGTCCAGGGTGGCCTCGCCGCTGACGGCGCTGAACGTGGCCCGACCGGGGTCGACGTCCCGGTCGAGCCAGAGCCTGGTCACCGCGAAGGGCGGTGCGGTGCGGAGTGCGGAGCACTGTGCGGCGAGGCGCGGCGCGCCGGCCGCGGCCTCGGGGGAGGCGGCCAGCAACCGGTGCAGCGCACCGGGATCCATCGCCAGGACGACGTGCCGCGCCGACACCGAGTCACCCGGTGAGCCACTCGCGGCCTCGAGCCGCCACCCCTGGCCCTCCGGCACGAGTCGCCGCACGGCCGCACCCGTGCGCACCGTGGCGCCGCGCGCCTCCAGGAGCAGGCGCAGCGGCGCCCAGATCGCGGTCAGGTGGTCCGTGGTGGGGGCGTCGAACCCGATGCCCTCCGGGTTGCCGAGGAAGTAGTAGTGGAACATCGCGACCAGCTCGGCCGCGGAGAGCCCGTCCTGGTCGCAGAAGAACGACCGGGCGAAGGCCTCGAACAGCATCTGCTGGGCGCGTTCGGGCATCGCCATGCGCTTCAGGAACGCCGCGGCGGACTCCCCGTCGAGTGCCGCGGTGCCCACCCGGTCGTAGGACATCAGGGCCATGCCGGCCTCGGGATCGGCCGCCTTCATGTCGCGGACGCCGAGGCTGGGGGAGCGGGCGAGCAGCGCGAGCAGGTTCAGCGGCGGCGCCGCGGGCAGGCCGCTGAGGTCCTCGTCCGGCCAGCTGCGGGAGATGACCGGGTAGCCGCCGACCGGGGCGAGGAACCCCAGGTCGGGGTCGATGCGGCGCAGGATCGAGCGCCAGGTGTAGTAGTGCCGGAAGAAGGCGTGGAACCCGTGCTCGACGACCTGTTCGGTCCCGTCCGGCAGCGTCTCGGGCCAGGCCCCCAGCCGCCCGCCGAGCGTGTCGGCCGCCTCCAGCACGGTCACCTCGACCCCGCGTTCGGCCAGCACGACCGCCGCGCTGACCCCCGCCACCCCGGCCCCGACGACCACGGCCCGGGTACCGGGCGGGACGTCCCGGGGGAGCGTGGGATCGGGGACGACCAGCCTGCGGGGCCGCATCCGGAAGGGAGCGGCCCGGCTGCGCAGTTCGTCGCTCACCGGACGAGCCTAGGCACGCCGGGCCCACGGCGCGCGTCGTGCGGGGGCGGTGAGGCGGGTGCGGTGAGGCGGGTGCGGTGAAGTGGATGCGGTGAAAGTGGGTGCGGTGAAAGTGGGTGCGGTCATGGCGGCGGCACGGGGCCCGGGTCGTCCACCCCGGCCGGGTCGTCGAGCAGGCGCTGCAGGGCGCGGTCGAGGGTCAGCTGCCGGACCAGCGAGGCGGGTCGCGCCACGGTCACGGTGAGGGACGGGTGCCGCAGGCCCGTCCATGCGAGCAGCCCGGGGACGGGGTCGTGGAAGGTGAGGCACACCCCGCCCCGCACCGAGCTGCCGAACGTCAGGCCGCGATCGGCGAGCGAGAGCCGCGGGCCGAGGGCGCGCCAGGCGGCGAACGGCCCGCTCTCGGCGGCGGACACCACGTTGGCGATCGGGGTGCGGACCCGCCAGCGGCCGAAGCGCACGTCGAGCAGGCCGTCGTCGACCCGGATGCCGCAGGTCGCGGGCCGGACACCGAGCAGTGCGAGCACGGGCCGCGCGAGGGTGTCGAACCGGAAGACCGGCTGCGGAGGATCGAGGATCGGCAGGTGGAGACGCCCGTAGGGCGGGATCATGAGGGTCGGCTACCCCGCCGTGGCGCGCCCACTCCTCCGCGCGCCACGGGGCGCAGCGCCGCTCGACCCGGTAGACAGGACGCTGCCGTAGGTGCGGGTTCAGCCACGAGACCGCCGAGGGTCCGGATGTCGTGGTGAGAGGCGGTCCGCAGCATGGTCGAGCGTTCCGAGGTGGGCGGCGGGTCCTCCGCCCTGCAGGACGTGCAGGACGAGGACGTCGTCGAGCGGGCGTACCGGGGGGCCGAGCGGCTCGCCCGCGCCCTGCACGCGCGCAGCGGCAGCGTCGAGGACCTGGTCACGGCGATCTGCGAGCAGGCGGTCGAGCTCGTGGGCCCGGTGCACGGCGCGGGCGTCATCATCGCCGCGCCCCGACGGCACCTCACGACCGTCGCCGCGATCGGGGACGGCCCGGCCGTCCTCGACCGGCTCCAACAGGACACCGGCGACGGGCCGTGCCTCACCGCGGCGCGGGAGCATGTCGTGGTCCGGGTGCACGACACGGCGAGCGAGGACCGCTGGCCCGCGTACGCCGAGACGGCGCGCCGGCTCGGGGTCGGCAGCATGCTGTGCCTGCCGCTGGAGGCGGACGACCGGCTGCTGGGCACCCTGAGCCTCTACGCCGCCGCACCGAACGCCTTCGGGGAGCAGGAGCCCGCCGAGCCCACCGTCCGGCTGCTCGCGGCCCTCGCCGGCACCACGCTCGCCCAGACCCGGCTCGTCGACCAGCTCCGCGAGGCCCTGACCAGCCGAGACCTGATCGGCCAGGCCAAGGGCGTCGTCATGGCGCGCTACGGGCTCGACGCCGACCAGGCCTTCGCCCTGATCCGGCGGTACTCGCAGGACCACAACCTGAAGCTCGCGGAGCTGGCCGGCGTGCTCTGCACCCGGCTGGACTTCCCGACCTGAGCCGGCGCGTTCTGTCGGACTGTTCGTGCGCGATGGGGAATGGTCCGGCGACGGCCGACTCGACTCTTCGGTGTGTGTAGTACGGCCGAACAGGGGTACGGACCGGAACGTTCTCGGATCCGTCCCGGAGGTCTCGATGTCCCGTTTCGCCCGCACCCTCGGCGTCGCCACCGCGGCCTATGCGGTCGCCACGCTCGTGCGGCCCGCG
>NZ_JACBXB010000698.1 GCF_013870575.1 Pseudonocardia pini | reverse complement strand
GGGAGACATGCCTTAGCCTCGCCCCGTGCAGGACACGACCGGGGAGCTGCCCGGGCACGGACCGGCGGCCCGCGAGGTCGTGGAACCAAGCCCGCAGGAGGGCAGGCTCGAGCGCGCGATCGCCGCGCAGGTCCGCCGCCTGCGCCAGGGCGCCGGGCTCACCCTCGCGGACCTGGCGACCCGCACGGGGATCTCCAAGCCCATGCTGTCCAAGATCGAGAACGCCCAGACCTCCTGCTCGTTGACCACCCTCGCCCGGCTGGCCGACTCCCTCGACGTGCCGGTCACGGCCCTGTTCCGCGGCGCCGACACCCCCCGCGAGGCCGTGTTCACCCCGGCCGGGTCCGGCGCCCGGATCGTGGCGCGCGGCACCCGCGTCGGGCACGACTACACGCTGCTCGGCGCGCTGCGCGGCCCGCACAAGCGCATGGAGGCGCACCTCGTCACGCTCACCGAGCGCAGCGAGGAGTTCCCGCTGTTCCAGCACCCCGGCACCGAGCTGCTGTTCCTGCTCGAGGGCGAGATGGTCTACGGCCACGGCGAGGCCGAGTACCGGATGCGCCCCGGCGACGCGCTGCAGCTCGACGGCGAGGGCGTGCACGGTCCGAAGGAGCTGGTCAGCCTGCCGATCCGCTTCCTGTCCGTGGTCGCGTACGGGGACGCGCGCGAGGCCTGACGGCGTCGTCCGGCCGAGATGCGGTACAGATGGTGTCGTGCTGCCGACCGTGCTCGACCAGGCCGAGCGACTCGTCGCGCTCGACGCGACCGCTCCGCTGACCCCCGCCGAGCTGCGGATCGCGGCGAAGGGCCTGCCGGACCGGCCGGGCCTGCTCGTGGTCGCGGGCGCCCGGCCCTCCGCACTCGCCCCGCTGCTCCGCCGCGGCGACAAGGAGGGGTTCGTGGTCGGCGACATGACGGACGCGGACGACTTCGCGCCGACCGTCGAGCTCCCGGACGCCCCGGTCTACCTGCTCGAGGGCCTCGACCGCGGCGACCACCTCGCGAACTGGAGCCCGGAGGAGACCGCTCCGGAGCTGGGGCGCACGGGCCGCACCCCGCTGCTGCTCACCGAGGGCGTGCAGTGGGTGCTGCAGGACCCGGAGGTGTTGGCGCGCAACGCCTGCTTCATGACCATCGGGTCCCGCCTGCGCAAGCCCGACGGAAGGTACGACGCCCGCACCCCCGCCGTCTGGATCTCGAACGGGACCGGGCGGGACGGCCGCGAGCGGAAGGACGCGCCGAAGGTCGGCTGGTGCTGGTGGGGCAACCGGCACACCTGGTTGGGCTTCGCCTCGGCGACCGCTCGCTCGGCCTGACCGCCGCGGCGACGGCTCCCTCGCCCCGCCCCCGCCGCCGAGAGAGCACGTTTCGTGCTCTCAGCGCGGCATGATCACCGGTTGCGTGCAGTCAGCGCGCCCACGACAGCGCTGAGAGCACGCAACCGCTGATCATGGTCGGAGCTATCCGAGCCTCTCGAGCAGCTCGTCGACCAGCTCCTCCGGTCTCGGGGCGCCGGGCTGCTTGGGCAGATGGCCCGTGAGGGTCAGCTCGGCCGCTCCGTGACAGAGCGCCCAGAGCAGCGGGGCGCTCCGCGCCGGATCGGCCCGCAGTCCGGCCCGGCGGACCTGCGCCGTGAGCGCCGAGACCGCCGCGTCCGCCGCCGCGCCCAGCTCGTCGTGCGGCTCGTCCCCCCAGGCCCCGAAGACCAGCCGGAAACGATTCGGACGGGCCTGCGCCCAGTCGAGGTAGCCGAGCGCCGCGGTCCGCAGGTCCGGCGCCGCGGTGACCTGCTCCGCCAGGTCGTGCAGCGCCGCGGCGGCGACCGCCGCCAGCAGGTCCCGCTTGTCGGCGAAGTGCCGGTAGGGCGTGTTGTGCGAGACGCCCGCCCGCGCCCCCACCTCCCGCAGCGTCACGGCGGCCGGACCGCCCTCGTCGAGCAGCGCGGTCGCCGCCGCGGCCAGCCGGTCCCGCGTTCCCGCCACGATTCCCCCTCGCCATGTTGACGTCGTCAACGCTAGCCTTGTTGACAACGTCAACATCGAGGAGCCGCCGTGTCCCGAGTCCGTGTCGTCTCGCTCGTCCTGGTCGGGGTCCTGGGCCTCGGCACCCTGGGCGCCTGGTCGGCGGTGCAGCCACCCGCCGTCCCGCCCGCCTACGACGGGCCGCGCCCCGACCCCGTCGCCGACGGCTACGTCAGCCACACCGAGTCCGTGTTCGTGGCGGTGTCGCCCGCGCGCTACCGGGCCTGGGTGGGCGGGCGGGACCTGTCCGACGTCGTCGCACCGCCGGAGGGCGGGCTCGCCGCGGTCGTGGCGACCACGCCCCTGCGCGGCGACTGGGACCCCGCCCGGGATCGCAGCGGCGACCGCAGGCGCGTCACGTTCGCCGACGGGCACCACCTCGCCGAGGAGGTCCTCGTCGACACCCCGGAGCGGTTCCGCTACCTCATCTGGGGGTTCACCGCGCCGCAGCGGTTCGCGGTCGCGCACGGGACCGCCGAGTTCACCTACACCGCCGCCCCCGGCGGCATGACGCTGAGCTGGACCTACTCGTTCCTCCCGTCGAACGGGCTCGTCGCGCCCTTCGTGCGCGGGTTCGTCGCGGACACCATCGCGCCGATGATGCGGGGCACCCTGGAGGGCATGCGGGTCGGCGCGGAGCGTGCCTCGATCTGAGACGGGTGCGGGGCGGCCGCGCGATTAGGGTCCGGCGGATGACGGTCCGGTCCCCCGCCGAGGAGCCGATGGTCGCCCGGTGGGGGTCCGAGCATCCGGCCGCGCCGCTGGTCGTGGTGCTGCACGGCAACGGGACCAGCGAGCATTCCATGATCGAGATCTCGCCGTGGCTCCCGCACGGACCCGTGGCGTACGTGGCCGTGCGGGCCCCGCTCGCCGTCGAGCGCGGGTTCGCGTGGTTCCCCCCGGCGGACCGGCCCGACCCCGCCGC
>NZ_JACBXB010000697.1 GCF_013870575.1 Pseudonocardia pini | reverse complement strand
CAAGGTCGGCGCCGACAGTGCCTTGGCCCAGATCGTCACCCTGGTCCAGCAGAAGGAGGCGCTCGCCACCGAGGCCGAGGAGCTCGCGGGCGAGGCCACCCAGTGGAAGCAGGCCGGGGACCGCTACAAGGCGATCCTCGACGAGTGGCGCACGATCAAGGGCATCGACCGCAAGACGGACGAGGCCCTCTGGAAGCGGTTCTCCCGCGCCCGCGAGGCGTTCAACCGCCGCCGCGGCTCGCACTTCGCCGACCTGGACCGCCAGCGCGGGGCCGCCAAGGCCCGCAAGGAGGAGCTGGTCGCCGAGGCCGAGGCGCTGGCGTCGTCGGACGACTGGGGGCCCACCGCGGCCCGCTACCGGGACCTGATGACCGAGTGGAAGGCGGCGGGTCGCGCCCAGAAGGACGCGGACGACCAGCTCTGGCACCGCTTCCGCAGCGCCCAGGACTCCTTCTTCCAGCGCCGCACCTCCGTGTTCGCCGAGCGGGACGAGGAGTTCGCCGCCAACGCCGAGGCCAAGCGCAGGCTGCTCGACGAGGCGGAGAAGATCAACACCGCCGACGCCGACGCCGCCCGTGCCGCCCTGCGCGGCATCCAGGAGCGCTGGGAGGAGATCGGCAAGGTCCCCCGGGACGACATCCGGCCGCTGGAGCAGCGGCTGCGGGCCGTCGAGGAGGCCGTCAAGCAGGCCGCGGAGCGCGAGTGGCGGCGCACCGACCCGGAGACCGAGGCGCGCCTCGCCCAGTTCCGCGACCGTGTGGAGCAGTTCGAGGCGCAGGCCGAGAAGGCCCGCGCGGCGGGCGACGCGAAGCGGGCGAAGCAGGCCGAGGACCAGGCCGCGCAGTGGCGCGAGTGGCTGCAGGCGGCCGAGCAGGCCGTCGAGCGGTAGCTAACGCCGCTGCAGCGAGATCCGCGCCCAGGTGAAGGTCAGCACGGCCATCGCCAGCGCGGCGATGATCAGGCCCGGTCCGGGGCCCTCGATCCCCTCGAGGGCGCCGGACTGCCGGGTCCAGATCGCCCACAGCCCGGTGACCGTCGAGATCCCGGAGCCGACGGCGGACACCCAGGCCAGCGCCCAGAACCGGGTGGTCAGCGCGAGCACCGACGTGACCAGTCCGAACGCCGTGGCGGTGATCGTGAACAGCCGCGGCAGCGGGCCGAGGTACTCCGCCCCGACCAGCAGCTGCCATCCGGTGGCCGAACCGACCCACGGCAACAGCAACCCGCCGACGACGGCGAGGACCCCCACCGCCGCCACCAGCGCGGCCACGCCCGGGTCGATCCGCTGCTCCACCCGCCGGGCGACGCTCGCCAGCTCGGTCTCCAGCGCCGACAGGTCGCCGCTCTCGCCGCGCTCCCAGGGTGCCTTCTCGTTCATGATGCCCCGCATCCCGTCGCTGCCGGAACCGCTGCCTGCGGCTTCCCGAAGCCCGGCAGTCCCAACCCTGTGGGCGCGCCGCCGGGGCGCGTTCCCGCCTCGTGTGCGTCTCCCGCCCGGGTGCGGCGGTGGGTGTGCACCCCGCCGTCGGACACCAGGTGGTGCGGGGCGCCGTAGTCGATCGTGACCGTGACGACGTCGCCGGGCCGGATCCCGTCCCGCCCAGGGGCGAAGTGGACCAGCCGCCCGTCCCGCGCGCGGCCGCTCATCCGCCGGGTGGCGCCGTCCTTGCGCCCCTCGCCGGTGGACACCAGGACCTCGACCTCACGCCCCTCGACGCGCCGGTTCTCCGCCCAGGAGATCTCCTCCTGCAGGGCGACGAGCCGCTCGTACCGCTCCTGCACGACGGCCTTGGGCAGCTGGTCGGGCAGGTCGGCCGCAGGCGTGCCGGGGCGCTGCGAGTACTGGAAGGTGAAGGCCTGGGAGAACCGCGCCTCGCGCACGACCGCCAGCGTCTCGGCGAAGTCCTCCTCGGTCTCGCCCGGGAACCCCACGATGATGTCCGTGGAGACCGCGGCGTCGGGGATCGAGGCGCGGACCTCCTCCAGGATCCCGAGGAAGCGCGAGGAGCGGTACGAGCGCCGCATCGCCCGCAGCACCCGGTCCGAGCCGGACTGCAGCGGCATGTGCAGCTGGTGGCAGACGTTCGGCGTCTCGGCCATCGCGGCGATCACGTCCGACGTGAAGTCCCGGGGGTGCGGCGAGGTGAACCGGACCCGCTCCAGGCCCTCGACCCCTCCGCAGGCCCGCAGCAACGAGGCGAACGCGCCGCGGTCGCCGAACTCGGAGCCGTAGGCGTTCACGTTCTGTCCCAACAGGGTCACCTCGAGCACCCCGTCCGCGGCCAGCGCCTGGACCTCGGCGAGGACGTCGCCGGGCCTGCGGTCGCGCTCCTTGCCGCGCAACGCGGGCACGATGCAGAACGTGCAGGTGTTGTTGCAGCCCACCGAGATCGAGACCCAGCCCGCGTAGGCGGATTCCCGGCGGGCGGGCAGTGTGGAGGGGAAGACCTCCAGCGACTCGAGGATCTCCACCTCGGCGGTGGCGTTGTGCCGGGCGCGCTCCAGCAGCGCGGGGAGCGAGCCGACGTTGTGCGTGCCGAACACGACGTCGACCCACGGGGCCCTGCGGGTGATCGTGTCCCGGTCCTTCTGCGCCAGGCAGCCGCCGACGGCGATCTGCATGTTCGGGTTCGCGGCCTTCGCCGGGGCCAGGTGCCCGAGGTTCCCGTAGAGCTTGTTGTCCGCGTTCTCCCGCACGGCGCACGTGTTGAACACGACGACGTCCGCCTCGGTCGGGTCCTCGGCGCGCGCGTACCCCGCGGACTCGAGCAGGCCTGCCATCCGCTCGGAGTCGTGCACGTTCATCTGGCACCCGTAGGTCCGGATGCTGTAGCTGCGGGTCACGACTACGAGGGTATGCCCCGCAGGTGACGGGCCGGGCCCCGGTCCGGGAGGATGCGGCGATGGACCCCCGCGCGCCCCTCGACCGGCGGTCGGTCCTGCGTGCGCTGG
>NZ_JACBXB010000696.1 GCF_013870575.1 Pseudonocardia pini | reverse complement strand
CCTGGAGCGCTGCGAAGGTGTCCACCAGCCGCTCGGCGCTGCCGAACACCGTGGACCCGGTGGCCACCAGCCCGATGTCCGGCACGGCCGCGCCGACGGCCCCCAGCAGCGTCGTCGGCTCGAAGGGCCACCGCACGTGGTCGCGCACCGCGGGATCGAAGCCCACGAAGTCGGCGAAGAACACGGCGTCGAACCCGCCGCGGGCGGCGAGCCGGGAACGGTCGAGATAGTAGCCGGCGTCGTCGATGAGGTCGGGTCGCGCGGTCGGCAGCCGCCACGCGGCCTCGTGGTCGCCGCTGTGGTGGAACTCGGCGAACAGGTGCAGTCCACTCATGCGGACACCGCCTGCGGCACGACACCCTGCGGACCGGCGGGCACGTCCAGCGGGGAGTGCACCGACCAGTGCACTCCGTCGTGGTGCACCGCCTCGACCCTGCTCAGGTCGACGTGGATCCCGGCCTCCTTGTCGTTGCGGACCGCGCCGGGCTTCCAGGACTCCAGCAGCGCCCCGACCAGGGCGACGGACTCGGCCCGGCGGTCCGGGTCGTCGTCGTGCGGGAGCCACTCCGCCCGGCCCTCGCTGATCTTGTCCAGCGCGGCGAGCCTGCGGGCGATCACGTAGGGGTGCACGGCGGCGGTGTCCACCTCGACGACGAGCCGGATCCTGGTGGTGCGCACCGCGACCGCCGCGGCGAGCACGAACGGATCGGGCCTGCGGGGCAGCACGAACCGGGCATCGCCCGCGGCCTCGCGGGCGACGGCCGCCGCGGCGAGCTCCTCGAAGGCACCGCTCACGGCCGGAACTCCCCCAGCTGCCGACCGCCGTCGACGACGAACTCCGAGCCGGTGGAGAACCGGGAGGCCGGCGAGAGCAGGAAGACCACCAGCTCGCTGACGTCCGCGGGCTGCCCGGGCTCGCGGATCACCTGGTTCGGCAGCACCGCCGAGTCCAGGCCGTCGATGAAGGGGGTGACGATCCGGCCCGGGTGCACCGAGTTGACCCGGATGTGGTGCCTGCCCAGGTCCAGCGCGGCGGCCTTCGTGAGCCCGCGGACGGCGAACTTGCTGCTCACGTAGGAGGGGTGGTTCTCGATGCCGATCAGCCCGGCGACCGAGGAGATCGTCACGATGCTGCCACCGCCCGCCCGCACCAGGCTCGGGACGACGGCCTGGATGCCGAGCAGGACGCCGTCGACGTTGACCCGGTGCACCTGGCGGAACACCTCGAGGTCCACGGTCGCGGTGTCGCCGTGGCCGAAGATCCCGGCGTTGGCGACGAGCCCGGTCAGGCCCCCGACCGCCGCCTCGCCGGTCCGCACCGCCGCCGCCCAGGAGTCCGGCTCGGTGACGTCGAGGTCGACGGCGACCGCCGCCTCCCCCAGGTCCTTCGCGACCCGGCGGACGCCCTCGCCGTCGATGTCGCCGAGCACGACCCGGCCGCCCGCGGCGACCACGAACCGGGCGTGGCTCTCGCCGAGCCCTTGCGCCGCACCGGAGATCAGCACGACCTGGCCCGCGAGCACGCCGCTCACGGGAACAGGCCCAGGGCGGTCCGGCCGACGACGTCGCGCACGGTGTCCGGGTTCGGCGGGTGGAAGGACCCGGCCCGGACGTCCCGGTACAGGCGCTCCAGCTCACCGCGACGCGAGATCGAGCCCGCGCCCGCGATCTCCAGTGCGAGGTCGGTGGCCGCGCGGGCGGCGCGGGTGGCGTTCTCCTTGGCGGCGAACAGCTTCACCAGGGTCCGGGCGCCGTGGTCGACCCCGGCGGTGAGCTCGGTCGTGAGGTTGTCCAGCTGCCCGAGGATCCCCTCGAGCAGCAGCTCGGCCTCGGCGGCGTGGTACTGCACGAACGGCTTCCCGGCCACGGGCCCGCCGCCCAGGCTGAGCGCGGTGCGCTTCCGCGCGGTCGCCAGCGCCACGTCCACGGCGCGGCGGGCGATGCCGTAGTACACGTTGCCCAGCAGGGGCAGCACCCACGCGAAGATGCCGGCGACGGCGGGGCTCGGGTCGGCGCCGAGGTCGTGCACGTCGACCACGCGCTCGGTGGGGACGAACACGTCGGTCAGCACCGTGTCGTGGCTGGCGGTGGCCCGCACGCCGAGGGTGTCCCAGGTCTGCTCGGTCCGCACGCCGCTGTCGCGGGTGAGGAACGCGTGGACGATCCGCGGCCGGTCCGGGTCGCTGTCGTCCCGGGCGTGCACGCCCAGGTAGTCCCAGGCGGGCGCGAGCGAGGTGAAGATCTTGTGCCCGGTGATCCGGTAGCCGCCCGGGACCGGGACCGCCGCGGTGCGGGAGTCGGCGATGGTGACGTCGTTGCCCGGCTCGCCGTGCCCGGCGGCGATCACCTTGCCCGCCGCGACCTCGCGCAGCAGCCACTCCTGGGAGTGGTCGCCCGCCCGGTACAGGCTCGCGGCGTTGCCCACCCAGTACAGGTGCATCGTGGTGGCCAGGCCGGTCGACGGCGCCCAGTAGGCGAGCTCGCGCTGGGCGCGGTTGACCTCGTGCAGGGTCAGCCCGCCGCCGCCGAGCTCCTCGGGGACGGGACCGCGCAGGTGCCCGGCCTCGCGCAGCTCGTCGAGGTCCTCGGCGAAGAAGCGGTTCTCCTCGTCGTAGCCGCGGGCCCGCGCGTGGATGCGGGCGAGCAGGTCGTCGTCGAGGGCGGAGCGCAGGGCCTGGCCTGCCTCGGAACCGGTGGTCATGAGGTGATCTCCGTGGGTGGGTGCGAGTCGCCGGGTCGGACCCGTGCGACGCTGGTGACATGCGGGTGGAACAGGCCGGGTGCGTGCTGGCGATCCTGCGCACGGGCTCGTTCCGAGACGCCGCCCGCGATCTCGGGATGAGCCAGTCGACGCTCAGCGAGGCCGTGCGTTCGCTGGAGCGGGAGCTCGGCGCGCAGCTGCTGCACCGCAGGCGGCGCGGGGTGTCCGCCACCGAGGTGGGCGCGGCGGTGCGCCCGCAGCTCGA
>NZ_JACBXB010000695.1 GCF_013870575.1 Pseudonocardia pini | reverse complement strand
TGGTGATCGCGCTGATCGGTCACCGCGGGCTCCGTGCTTCTCCGCCCGCCAGCGGGGAGCGTGGGCGGGCCGGCGTGGGGAACGGGGAGCGGGGGGCTCTGCCGGGGTCGGGGTTCACAGTGTCGGTTTCACGGGTCGGTCGCGTGGCGGCGGATCGCTCGGCGCTGGCTCACTCGGCGGCGGTCCTCCGTCGGCGCGGACGGTCGGGTCGGGCGCCGGTGCCCAGCACCGACGATTGGACCAGATGGTTCCAGTTGCACGTGCGGCAGACCTCGACCAGGTATACGGAGAACTCCCCGTGCCTGTCCTCGAGGTCCTCGAGCTCCTCCGGTCGGCGGGCCGATCCGGAGACCTGCCGCAGCTCCTCCCCGAACACCCACCAGACGTGTGTGAGCCGTTCCTTCCGGCACACGGGGCACTGCTGCTCGGTGGGCCTGCCGTGGAACCGCGCCGCCCGCAGGAGGTACGGGGTCGCGTCGCAGACCTCCTCCGTGCCCACCCGACCGGTGTAGACGTCCGCGAGCAGCGCACGGCGCTGCAACGCGTAGTCGACGACCTGGCGATGGGTGGGCACCCGACCAGGGTACTCACCCCACCCGGCCGTGCGGTCGCGGAACCGCCCGGTCGGGGTCCGCCACCCCGGGTCACCGCCACGGGTGACGCACGTCTCGCTGCAGCGGCATGATGTATCGCGTCGATATAGTGGGGTCATCGATCTGCCGGTCGGTGCGTCGGGGGAGGTGGCAGGGGTGCTGGAGTTCGCGATCCTCGGCCTGCTGCTGGAGACCCCGATGCACGGCTACCAGCTGCGCAAGCAGCTCGGGCTGCGGCTCGGCGGCTTCCGCGTCTTCTCCTACGGCTCGCTGTACCCGGCCCTGCGCCGGCTGCTGCGGTCCGGCCTCATCGCCGAGGAAGAGCCGGAGACGGGGTGGTCCAAGCGCTCGCGGCGGACCTACTCGATCACCGCGGACGGCAAGGAGCGCTTCGCCGAGCAGCTGGCCGAGTCCGGCCCGCAGTCCTGGGACGACGAGGGCTTCGGCGTCCACGTCGCCTTCTTCTCCCGTACGCCCGCCGAGACCAGGATGCGGATCCTGGAGGGGCGCAGGCGTGCGGTGGAGGAGCGGCGCGAGGGACTGCGCGCGGCACTGGCCAGGGCGGGCGAGCAGATCGACCGCTACACCCGCGAGCTGCACGAGCTCGGGCTGGACACCACCGAACGCGAGGTGCGCTGGCTGAACGAGCTCATCGAGCGGGAACGTCATCCCGGCGACGAGGCCGGATCCACCGGAGACAAGGGAGAACCCGCATGAGTGAGGTGCGAGTCGCCGTCGTCGGCGTCGGCAACTGCGCGGCGTCGCTGATCCAGGGCGTGGAGTACTACAAGGACGCCGACCCGGCCACGCGTGTCCCGGGCCTGATGCACGTCGACTTCGGCGGCTACCACGTCCGGGACGTCACGTTCGTCGCCGCGTTCGACGTCGACGCCAAGAAGGTCGGCCAGGACCTCGCCGACGCGATCTCGGCGAGCGAGAACAACACGATCAAGATCGCGGAGGTGCCGCCGACCGGCGTCACCGTGCAGCGCGGCCACACGCTCGACGGGCTGGGCCGCTTCTACCGCGAGACGATCACCGAGTCCGACGAGGAGCCGGTGGACGTCGCGCAGGTGCTGCGGGACACGAGGGCGGACGTGCTCGTCTCCTACCTGCCCGTGGGCAGCGAGGCGGCGGACCGGTTCTACGCACAGGCCGCCATCGACGCGAAGGTGGGCTTCGTCAACGCGCTGCCGGTCTTCATCGCGTCGGACCCGGTGTGGGCGCAGAAGTTCGTCGACGCGGGCGTCCCCATCGTCGGGGACGACATCAAGTCGCAGGTCGGCGCCACGATCACGCACCGCGTCCTCGCGCGGCTGTTCGAGGACCGCGGCGTGCAGCTCGACCGCACGATGCAGCTCAACGTGGGCGGGAACATGGACTTCCTGAACATGAAGGAGCTGGAGCGGCTCGAGTCGAAGAAGGTGTCCAAGACCCAGTCGGTGACCAGCCAGGTCGACCGGGACATGGGCAAGGACAACGTGCACATCGGCCCGTCGGACTACGTCGCCTGGCTCGACGACCGCAAGTGGGCCTACGTCCGGCTCGAGGGCCGCGCGTTCGGGGACGTCCCGCTGAACCTGGAGTACAAGCTCGAGGTCTGGGACTCGCCGAACTCGGCGGGCATCATCATCGACGCCGTGCGCGCCGCGAAGATCGCGATGGACCGCGGGATCGGCGGGCCCATCCTCTCCGCGTCGAGCTACTTCATGAAGTCGCCGCCGGAGCAGTACGACGACTCGACGGCCCGCGAGGCCGTGGAGGCGTTCATCCGCGGCGACGCCTGAGCGTTCGTCACTCTGGGGCCCCGACCGGTCACTCCGGTCGGGGCCCCTTTTTGCTTCCCGACCGGAAATGTTCGCACTCGTTCCAGACCGGAAACAGTTTCACTCGGGTAGAGCAATAACGGTACGATCACGGTGCTTGCGCGAGGTCGGTTCACCTGCATCGAGGAGTGTCGGTCCTAGATCACGTGAATATCACTCGTGTTGTTCGACCAGATGAGTGACCGAAGCGGTGAGTACGCTCACCCCAATAACCATGGCGAAATGAGATATGCGTCATGGCAACCTGCTTAATGCGTTCGTAATTTGGCGGACGGCCCTGCGCTACCGACGCCATCCCGGTGTCCGGAGCCAGGGTCACCGCCCGGACGGGCGGGTGCGGCTCCTGCCCGGGCTCCCTACTTTCGCGGCAGGCGCGGATCCTCCCCACGCACCCGTCACGCGGCGCTCCCGGCTCTCCCCCGAGCGGGACCGTGGTCGTCCGGCGGTGCGACCAGAGGACACCCAGTGCCCGAGCTCAAACCTGCGCTGCTGCGCACCACCGTCGTCGCCGCCACCGCAGCGGCAGCGGCCTTCTTCTCCCTCGCGCCGGCCGCCACCCAGGCCGCGCCC
>NZ_JACBXB010000694.1 GCF_013870575.1 Pseudonocardia pini | reverse complement strand
CGAGGCCTCGGGCTGGACCGACCAGCTCTGCGAGATCGCCGCGGAGCTCCGCGCGGCCGTCCGGGAGTCGGCACGGGTGACCACGCACGAGGACGTCCAGGCGTTGGGCACCGGCACGAAGGACGGGGTGGCCGCCCTCCGCGCAGGCATCGACTTCCTCCAGGAACGCGTGCGGCGCTCCTAGAGCACCGGCAGGTAGGTCGCCAGCTCGTAGGGGGTGACGTTGCGGCGGTAGGCGTCCCACTCCGCCCGCTTGTTGCGCAGGAAGAAGTCGAACACGTGCTCGCCGAGGATCTCGGCGACCAGCTCCGAGTGCTCCATCGCGCCGAGGGCCTCGGTGAGGTTCTGCGGCAGCGGCTCGTAGCCCAGCGCGCGGCGCTCGGTGTCGGTGAGCGACCAGACGTCGTCCTCGGTGGCGGCGGGCAGCTCGTAGCCCTTCTGCACACCCTGCAGCCCGGCGCCGAGGATCACGGCGAAGGCCAGGTAGGGGTTGCAGGCCGAGTCCAGCGTGCGGATCTCCACGCGCCGGGTCGACGACTTGCCGGGCGAGTACATCGGCACCCGGACCAGCGCGGAGCGGTTCGCGTGGCCCCACGACACGGCCGTCGGGGCCTCGCCGCCGGTGATCAGCCGCTTGTAGGAGTTGACCCACTGGTTGGTCACGGCGCTCATCTCGCGCGCGTGCCGCAGCACCCCGGCCACGAACGCCTTGCCGGTCTCGGAGAGCTCGTAGGGGTCGTCGGGGTCGTGGAAGGCGTTGCGGTCGCCCTCGAACAGCGAGAAGTGGGTGTGCATGGCCGAACCGGGGTGGTTCGTGAAGGGCTTGGGCATGAAGCTCGCCCGCACGCCCTGGGTCAGCGCGACCTCCTTCACCACGTACCGGAAGGTCATGATGTTGTCGGCCATGGTGAGGGCGTCGGCGTAGCGCAGGTCGATCTCCTGCTGGCCGGGGCCGCCCTCGTGGTGGCTGAACTCCACCGAGATGCCCATCGACTCGAGCGTCTCGATCGCGTTGCGCCGGAAGTGCGGCGCGACGTCGTGGCTGGCCTGGTCGAAGTAGCCGCCGGAGTCGGCGGGGATCGGCGGGGAGCCGTCGGCGGGCAGGTCGCGGAGGAGGTAGAACTCGATCTCGGGGTGGACGTAGCAGGTGAAGCCCGCCTCGCCCGCCTTGGACAGGGCGCGGCGCAGCACGTGGCGGGGGTCGGCCCAGGAGGGCGACCCGTCCGGCATCGCGATGTCGCAGAACATCCGGGCGGAGTAGTGCTCGCCGCCGGACTCCCAGGGCAGCACCTGGAAGGTCGACGGATCGGGCCGGGCGACCATGTCCGACTCGTACACCCGGGCGAAGCCCTCGATGGCCGAGCCGTCGAACCCGATGCCCTCCGCGAACGCCCCTTCGAGCTCGGCGGGGGCCACCGCCACCGACTTGAGATAGCCGAGCACGTCGGTGAACCAGAGCCGCACGAAGCGGATGTCTCGTTCCTCGAGCGTGCGCAGCACGAATTCCTGCTGGCGGTCCATGGGCGTCAGGCTAGGAACGACGTGTTACGTGAATGTTTCGTCGCTGCTCAGGGTGTTTGACGACGCATCACTTTCGGGTGAGTCACGGTGTGAGGACGCACTGCGCACCGTCTCCCGGCAGGGTCCCGTCCACGAGATAGGCCGTCAGCGCGGTGTCGATGCAGGCGTTCCCCTGCAGGCCGGCGGTGTGCTGGTTGCCCTCGACCGTGATCAGCTTCGCCCCGAGGTCCTCGGCGAGGTCGACACCGGCCTGGAACGGGGTGGCCGGGTCCCCCGTGACCGACACGACCACGGTCGGCGGCAGCCCCGGGACGTCCGGTCGGTGCGGGCTGGTGGTCGGCGGGACCGCCCAGAACGCGCAGGGGTCCCTGGCGACGACGGGGCCGCGGCCGGTCGTGGTGAAGGGCGCGGCCTGCTCGACGCCCTGGGCCAGCGCCGTGACCTGCGCGGGATCGGTGATCCGGACGTTGTCCATGCAGGTGATCGCCTGGAAGGCCTCGAGCGAGTTGTCGTACCGCCCGCCCGAGCGCTTGTAGTACAGGTCGCCCAGCGTCAGCAGCAGCGAGCCGTCGCCGGTGGCGAGCTGGGAGATCCCGATCGACAGCAGCGGCCAGAGGGTCCGCAGGTAGAGGGCCTGCTGCACGCCGATGACCGCGTCGGAGAAGGAGAGCCTGCGCGTCGGGTCGCCGGTCCTCGCGGGCTGGTCGACCAGCGGGCGGGCCAGGCTCTGCCAGGCCTGGGTGGCGCGGGCGGGGTCGGTGCCCAGCGGGCAGTTCGGCTGGGTGGCGCACCAGTCGGCGTAGGCGTCGAAGGCCTGCTGGAAGCCCGCGCTCTGGTCCACGCTCGACGCGACCGTGTCCTGCGTGGGGTCGATGGCGCCGTCGAGCACCATGGCCCGGACCCGGTCGGGGAAGGCCTCGGCGTAGGCGGTGCCGATCGAGGTGCCGTAGGAGTAGCCGTAGTAGGTGAGCCGCTCGTCGCCCAGCGCGGCGCGCAGCAGGTCCAGGTCCTTCACCACGTCCCGGGTCCCCAGGTTGGCCAGGACGTCCGCGCCCACGCGCTCGGCGCACCGGTCCGCGTACTCCTCGTTGTGCGCCTCCAGGGCCGCGACGCCCGCGGGCGACGGATCGGCGTACACGGTGGCGCGGTAGGTGTCCTGCTCGGCGTCGGTGAGGCAGTCGATCGCCGGGGTGCTCACGCCGACCCCGCGGGGGTCGAAGCCCACGAAGTCGAAGCTGCGCTGCAGCTCGGGGGCGGACTTGACCAGGGACGGCACCAGCGACGTCCCGGAGACGCCCGGGCCGCCGGGGTTGACCACCATCGACCCGATCCGCTGCCCCGTGGCCTTCGCGCGCAGGACGGCGATCTCCGCGGTCCGCCCGTCCGGCTGCGCGTAGTCGAGCGGGACGGTGAGCCTGGCGCACTCCAGCGCGGGATCGGTGTACGCCTGCGCGACGTCCGGCGACGCGGCGT
>NZ_JACBXB010000693.1 GCF_013870575.1 Pseudonocardia pini | reverse complement strand
ACGGTCTCGGCCTTGAGCGCCACACCCGGACCACTGGTGGTGGTCACCCCGAGTGCGCCGCCGAACGACGCACCCAGTGCGGCACCGACACCGGCGATCTCGTCCTCGGCCTGGAAGGTGGTCACACCGAAGGCCTTGTGCTTGGACAGCTCGTGCAGGATGTCCGAGGCCGGGGTGATCGGGTACGACCCCAGGAACACCGGCAGCCCGGTCGTCTGCCCGGCCGCGACCAGCCCGTAGGCCATCGCGGTGTTCCCGGTGATCTGCCGATACGTGCCCGGGGCCAGCTTGGCCGGGGCGACCTCGTAGGTGACCGCGAACGCCTCGGTCGTCTCGCCGTAGGCGTGCCCGGCGCGGAAGGCCAGGATGTTGGCCTCGGCCAGGTCGGGGCGGCGGGCGAACTTCTCCCGCAGGAACCGCTCGGTGCCCTCGTGCGGACGGTGATACATCCACGACAGCAACCCGAGCGCGAACATGTTCTTGGACCGCTCGGCGTCCTTCTTCGACAGGCCGGTCTCCTCCAGGGCCCCCTTCGTCAGGGTGGCCATGGCGACCTCGTGGACCTGGAAGTCCGACAGCGACTCGTCCTCCAGCGGGTTCGCCGCGTAGCCGACCTTGGTCAGGTTCCGCTTGGTGAACTCGTCGGTGTTGACGATCAACACCCCGCCGTGGGGCAGGTCGGCGATGTTGGCCTTGAGCGCGGCCGGGTTCATCGCCACCAACACGTCGGGGCGGTCGCCGGGGGTCAGGATGTCGTAGTTCGCGAAGTGCAGCTGGAACGACGACACGCCGGGCAGGGTCCCGGCAGGGGCCCGGATCTCGGCGGGGAAGTTCGGCAGGGTCGACAGGTCGTTGCCGAACGTCGCCGTCTCCGAGGTGAAACGGTCGCCGGTCAACTGCATCCCGTCACCTGAGTCGCCCGCGAACCGGATGACCACCCGGTCCTTGACGACGACCTCGGGATCGGAGGAGACGGCGGTGTCGTGGGTCGTCATGTCGAGGTCATTCCCCGGTTCGGCTCGAGAGCACTTAATGTCCGGACAAGATTAACGCCCGGTATCGCCGAGTGTCCTCGGCCCCGGTGCGAGGTCACACCGGGCCCACTCGGTGGGGCGGAACTCCGACGCATGCCTGTACTCGTCTCATCGCTTGCTGATCCGTGCCTGGAGCGCGGTCACGCGCTCCAGGAACTCCTTTGAGTGTACGGAAGCCGCCTGCGCCCTCACCTCGATCTCCGTCGCCTCGGCGTGGGAGACCGCTCCCGAGGTGATGCGCATGGTCGCCTTGGTCGTCTCGATGAGCGACCGGGGCGCCGCCGCGGGCCGGCTCGCCAGCTCGTGGGCCCCGGCGAGGAGCGCCGCGTCGTCCTCGTAGCGGCGCCACACCAGGCCCACCCGCTCCGCCTCGGCGGCGTCCAGGACGTCGCAGAACAGGGTGAGGGCCTTCGCCCCCTGGGTGCCGAGCGCCCGGTCGACCATCCAGGTGTAGCCACCGCCGGGGTGCAGGCCGAGCTGCATGAACCGGGCGTCGAACTTCGCCCCGGGCCCAGCGAGACGCAGGTCACACGCGAGTGCCAGGTTGAGCCCCGCCCCGACCGCCGCGCCGTTCACCGCGGCCACGGTGGGCAGCGGGCACTGGGCCACGGCGAGGAACCCGGCGTAGACGGTCCGCAGCCGCTCCGGATCGGCGCCCTGCAGCTCGGAGAGGTCGCCCCCGGCGCAGAAGGCGGGGGGCTCACCGGTGATGACGATCGCACCGACCGCGGGATCGGCCACCGCGGCGTCGAGCGCGGCCACGAGCTTGCCGGACAGGTCCAGGTTCATCGCGTTGCGACGCTCGGGGTGCGAGACGGTCAGCAGGGCGACGCCGTCCGCGACCGACGTACGAACTTCGGTGGTCATGGGGTGATCCTGACATCCGCCGCGGATTCTGTGTGCCTGCTGTGACCCGGGCCGGTGCGGAACACGCCCCCGTGGCGGGTCGTTGTCGCTGCAGACACCCGACGCGATGAGGAGAGGCACGGTGCACGGTCACCTGAACGGGCTGAAGACAGCCGGTCTGCTCGGCGGCATGAGCGCGCTCGTGCTGCTGGTCGGCGGCCTGGTCGCGGGCCGGACCGGGCTGATCGTGGCGCTGCTCGTGGCGCTGGCGATGAACGGCTACGCCTACTTCAACTCCGCGACGATGTCCCTGCGGGCCATGCACGCCCGCCCGGTCACCGAGGCCGAGGCACCCCAGCTCTACCGGATCGTCCGCGAGCTCTCGCAGCGCGCCCGGCAGCCGATGCCGCAGCTCTACATCAGCCCCACGGACGCGCCGAACGCCTTCGCCACCGGCCGCAACCCGCGCAACGCCGCCGTCTGCGCCACCACCGGCCTGCTCGACCTGCTCGACGAGCGCGAGCTGCGCGCCGTCCTCGGCCACGAGCTCGCCCACGTCTACAACCGGGACATCCTGATCTCCTGCGTCGCGGGCGCGATGGCGTCGATGATCAGCTTCCTGGCCACCATGGCGATGTTCGCCGGGGTCTTCGGCGGCGACGGGGCGGAGAGCGACCGGCCGAACCCGGTGGCCGCCATCCTGATCGCACTGCTCGGCCCGATCGCCGCGGGCGTCGTGCAGATGGCGGTGAGCCGGTCGCGGGAGTACCAGGCGGACGCCTCCGGTGCCGAGCTGACCGGGGACCCGCTCGCCCTGGCCTCGGCGCTGTACAAGCTCGACCGCGGCACCGCGCTGGCCCCGCTGCCGCCGGACCCGCAGCTCGTCTCGCAGTCCCACCTCATGATCGCCAGCCCGTTCCGGCCCGGCGAGCAGACGGCCCGGCTGTTCTCCACCCACCCGCCGATCTCGGAGCGGATCAAGCGTCTGCAGGAGATGGCCTACGGGGACCGCTGAGGGCCGCAGTGCCCCAGGTCGGGTCGGTCAGCGCTGGTCCTTGCCCCTGGCGAGGCGGTCGACCTCGGCGAGCCCGCCCCGCAGCGCGTCCACCTCGGCCCC
>NZ_JACBXB010000692.1 GCF_013870575.1 Pseudonocardia pini | reverse complement strand
CCCGCCCTGCCCGCCGAGCCCCCCGCCCTCCCGGAGAAGTCATGAGTGAGCCCGTGAACCCATCATCGGCGGGGCCCGACATCCTGACCCCGGTCCTCACCAGCAGGTGGGCCGAGGAGCGTTCCTGGACGCTCGAGACCTACGAGCGCACCGGCGGCTACGCGGCGCTGCGCACGGCGCTGGCCGGGCACCCGGACCAGCTGATCACCCTGGTCAAGGACTCGGGCCTGCGCGGCCGCGGCGGCGCGGGCTTCCCCACGGGCATGAAGTGGTCCTTCATCCCGCAGGGGGCCGAGGGCCCCGGCGCCAAGCCCAAGTACCTCGTGGTCAACGCGGACGAGGGCGAGCCCGGGACCTGCAAGGACATCCCGACGATGATGGCGGACCCGCACTCGCTCATCGAGGGCTGCATCATCACCAGCTACGCGATCCGCGCGAACTTCTGCGCGATCTACGTGCGCGGCGAGGCGCTACACCCGATCCGCCGGGTGCGGGCCGCGGTCGCGGAGGCCTACGCACAGGGCTACCTGGGCAAGGACATCCTCGGCACCGGCTTCGACCTCGACATCGTGGTGCACGCCGGCGCGGGCGCGTACATCTGCGGCGAGGAGACGGCGCTGCTGGACTCCCTCGAGGGCCGCCGCGGCCAGCCGCGGCTCAAGCCCCCGTTCCCGGCCACCGCCGGGCTGTACGCCTCGCCGACCGTGGTGAACAACGTCGAGACGATCGCGTCCGTCCCGTACATCGTGGCGGGCGGCGCGGAGTGGTTCCGCAGCATGGGGTCGGAGAAGTCCCCGGGCCCCAAGGTCTACTCGGTGTCGGGGCACGTCGAGCGGCCCGGGCAGTACGAGGCCCCGATGGGCATCACCCTGCGCACGCTGCTCGAGCTGGCCGGCGGGATGAAGGACGGGATCCCGCTGAAGTTCTGGACCCCCGGCGGCTCGTCGACCCCGATGTTCACCGCCGAGCACCTGGACGTCCCGCTGGACTTCGAGGGCGCGGCGGGCGCGGGCTCCATGCTGGGGACGACGGCGGTGCAGGTCTTCAACGAGACCGTGTCCGTGCCGTGGGCGGTCATGAAGTGGACCGAGTTCTACAAGCACGAGAGCTGCGGCAAGTGCACCCCGTGCCGCGAGGGCACCTACTGGCTGGTGCAGATCCTGGAGCGGATGGTGCACGGCGAGGGGACCACGTCCGACGTCGAGACCATGCTCGACATCTGCGACAACATCCTCGGCCGCTCGTTCTGCGCACTCGGCGACGGCGCCACGAGCCCGATCACCAGCGGCATCAAGTACTTCCGCCAGGAGTTCCTGGACCTGATCGCGGAACAGCCCGCGGTCGCGCGTCCGGAGCAGCTGGCCCAGCTGAGCGGAGCCACCGCATGACCCTCGCTCCCGACTCCGAGAAGGCGCCCGTGCCCGAGGGCCACGTCCGCCTCACGATCGACGGCATCGAGGTCGACGCGCCCAAGGGCGAGATCCTCATCCGGACCTGCGAGCGGCTCGGGATCATCGTCCCGCGGTTCTGCGACCATCCCCTGCTCGACCCGGCGGGCGCCTGCCGCCAGTGCCTGGTCGAGGTGGAGATGGGCGGGCGGCCCATGCCGAAGCCGCAGGCCAGCTGCACCATGACCGTGGCCGACGGGATGGTCGTCAAGACCCAGCACACCTCGCCCGTCGCCGACAAGGCGCAGCAGGGCGTGATGGAGCTGCTGCTGATCAACCACCCGCTGGACTGCCCGATCTGCGACAAGGGCGGCGAGTGCCCGCTGCAGAACCAGGCGATGTCCAGCGGCCGCACGGACTCCCGGTTCGTCGAGACCAAGCGGACCTTCCCCAAGCCGCTGCCGATCTCGAGCCAGGTGCTGCTGGACCGCGAGCGCTGCGTGCTCTGCCAGCGGTGCACGCGGTTCTCCGAGGAGATCGCCGGGGACCCCTTCATCGATCTGCTCGAACGCGGCGCCAACCAGCAGATCGGCGTGGCCGAGGACAAGCCCTTCCAGAGCTACTTCTCGGGCAACACCATCCAGATCTGCCCCGTCGGCGCGCTCACCAGCGCGGCCTACCGGTTCCGGTCGCGGCCCTTCGACCTGAGGTCGACGCCGAGCGTGTGCGAGCACTGCAGCTCCGGCTGCGCCTCGCGGACCGACACCCGCCGCGGTGCGGTCATGCGCAAGCTGGCGGGCAACGATCCCGCGGTCAACGAGGAGTGGCTCTGCGACAAGGGCCGCTTCGCCTTCCGCTATCTCGCCTCGAAGGAACGGATCACCCGGCCGCTGGTGCGAGACGAGTCCGGCCGGCTCGTCGAGGCGTCCTGGACCGAGGCCATGCGGGTCGCCGCCGAGGGGCTGCTGGCCGCGCGCGGGAACCGCGGGATCGGCGTCCTGGCGGGCGGGCGGCTCACGGTCGAGGACGCCTACTCCTACGCCAAGTTCGCCCGGGTCGCCGCGGGTACCCACGACGTCGACTTCCGGGCCCGGCCGCACTCCGCCGAGGAGCTGGACTTCCTCACCACCACGCTGGGCGCCACCCCGGAGACCGGGGTGAGCTTCGCGGGCCTCGAGGCGGCGCCCGCGGTCCTCGCGGTCGGGCTGGACCTGGAGGAGGAGTCGGGCATCGTCTTCCTCCGCGTCCGCAAGGCCGTCCGCAAGCGGGGCCAGCGGGTCTACCAGCTCGGCCAGTGGACCACGGCGGGCATGCGCAAGACCTCCGCGACCCTGGTCCGGGCCGTGCCCGGCGCCGAGGCGACCGTGCTGCGGGACCTGATGACCGCGGGCGGCGAGCTGGTCGACGCCCTCGCCGGGCCGGGAGCCGTCATCCTCGTCGGCGACCGCGCCGCCGAGGTCCCCGGCCTGCACTCCGCGGTCGCCGAGCTCGCGACCCGCACCGGCGCGAAGGTCGCCTGGATCCCGCGCCGCGCGGGGGACCGGGGTGCCCTGGAGGCCGGCGCCGTCCCGACCCTGCTGCCCGGTGGCCGTCCGGTCACCGACGCCGCCGCCC
>NZ_JACBXB010000691.1 GCF_013870575.1 Pseudonocardia pini | reverse complement strand
ATGGCCGAGGCCGCCGCGGGGTGCCGGACCGGTGGCCTCGTCGTCGCCGAGGCGGAGGCGCTGACCTTCGTGGGGCACTGTGCCCCCGGCGAGGTGCTGGGCATGAGCGAGGGGGAGGTCGTGCTGATCGCCCCCGACCTGAGTGTCGGTGCCCTGTGGTTGGCTCACCGCATGCTGACGGCCGGGGGTGAGCTGGTGACCGCGCTGGTGGGGGCGGACGCGCCCACGGAGCTGGGGGACCGGCTGGTGGAGGACCTGCGCCGCACCCACCCGGAGGTCGACGTGCTGGTCTACGAGGGCGGGCAGGCGGACTACCCGCTGGTGCTGGGGGTCGAGTGAAGGTCGATCTGGACACCTCGCTGGTGGACGTCGTCGGGGCCGCGACCGCGAAGGCGCTCGGCGGGAAGCTGGAGCTGCACACCGTCGGTGACCTGGTGCGGCACTATCCGCGCCGGTACGTGGAGCGCGGGAAGCTGTCGGACATCGCCGGGCTGGCGGTGGGGGACCACGTCACGGTGATCGCCACCGTGGCGTCGGCGGTCACCCGGAAGATGCAGAACCGGCGCGGCTCGCTCATGAACGCCGTGATCCGGGACGCCAAGGGCGCCGAGCTCGCGTGCACGTTCTTCAACGCCTACAAGGTCCAGGGCATCGTGAAGGTCGGCGCCACGCTGATGTTCTCGGGCACGGTGTCGGTCTACCAGCGTGGGCGGGTCTCGCAGCTGCAGCTCACCCACCCCGAGTTCGAGGAGCTGGAGGAGGACTCGGCGGACCGGCCGTTCATCTCGATCTACCCGGCCACGAAGGGGGTGCCCTCCTCCGCGATCGGGCGCAGCGTGCGGCAGGTGCTCGCGCTGCTCGACGATCCCACGGACCCGCTGCCCGAGACGTTGCGGGAGTCGCACGGGCTGGCCTCGCTGGGCTCGGCGCTGCGCCGGATCCACGTGCCGCAGTCCGAGTCGGAGCGGTTCGCGGCCATGGCGCGGCTCGTGTGGGACGAGGCGTTCGGCGTGCAGCTCGCCCTGTCGCTGCAGCGGGAGCGGTCGCTGCGCAGGCCCGCCGCACCGTCGCCGCGGCTCGCGGGCGGCCTGCTCGAGGCCTTCGACGCCCGGCTGCCGTTCACGCTGACCCCCGGCCAGGTCGCCGTCGGCGAGGAGATCGCGGCGGACCTCGGGCGGCCGTTGCCGATGAACCGCCTCGTGCAGGGGGACGTCGGCGCGGGCAAGACGATCGTGGCGCTGCGGGCGATGCTGCAGGTCGTCGACTCGGGGCGGCAGGCCGCGATGCTGGCGCCGACCGAGGTGCTGGCCACGCAGCACGCGCGGTCGCTGCGGTCGATGCTCGGGCCGCTCGGTGCGGGCGGTGAGCTGGGGTCGGCCGACAACGCCACGCAGGTCACGCTGCTGACCGGGTCGATGAGCACGGCCGAGCGGCGGAAGGCGCTGCTGGACATCCAGTCGGGGGCGGCGGGGATCGTCGTCGGGACACACGCGATCATCGAGGACACGGTCGGGTTCGCCGAGCTCGGGCTCGTGGTGGTCGACGAGCAGCACCGGTTCGGCGTGGAGCAGCGGGACGCGCTCCGCGGGCGTGGGGAGCGGACCCCGCACCTGCTGGTCATGACCGCCACGCCCATCCCGCGCACCGTGGCGATGACGGTCTACGGGGACCTCGAGGTCTCGGCGCTGACCGAGCTGCCCAAGGGGCGGTCGCCGATCAGGACCACGGTCGTCCCGGCGGGGGAGAAGCCCTCCTGGTTGGAACGCGTGTGGGCGCGGATCCGCGAGGAGGTCGCGGGCGGGCACCAGTGCTACGTCGTGTTCCCGCGGGTGGGTGGCGAGTACGCCACGGCGAAGAAGAAGTCCGCCTCCGACGAGGGGGAGGAGCCGGACGAGGGGGCCGACTCCGACGCGGAGGAGCGCAGGCCGCCACTGGCGGTGGAGGACGTGGCGCCCCAGCTCGCCGAGGGCCCGCTGGCGGGGCTGCGGATCGGGATCCTGCACGGCAAGCTGCCCGCGGACGAGAAGGAGCTCCGGATGCGGGCCTTCGACGCGGGCGAGCTGGACGTGCTGATGGCCACCACGGTGATCGAGGTGGGTGTGGACGTCCCCAACGCCACCGGGATGATCATCATGGACGCGGACCGGTTCGGGCTCTCGCAGCTCCACCAGCTGCGTGGCCGGGTGGGCCGCGGCTCGGCACCGGGGGTGTGCCTGCTGGTCACGGACATGCCCGCGGGCACCACGGCCCGCGAACGGCTCGACGCGATCGCCGGCACCACGGACGGGTTCGAGCTGGCCCGGCTGGACCTGGAGCTGCGCCGGGAGGGGGACATCCTGGGCGCCACCCAGTCCGGCACCCGCTCCGGCCTCAAGCTCCTGTCGCTGCTGCGGCACGAGGAGGTGATCGCCGAGACGAGGGTCGTGGCGGCCCACCTCGTGGCGTCGGACCCCGGCCTCGCGAACCACCCCGGCCTGCGCGCACTGGTCACGGAGACGGTGGGCGACGAACAGGCCGCCGCCTACCTGGACAAGGTCTGATGCGGGTCGGTCAGGCGGAGAGGGAGCCTCGGCCGTCGTTCTCCAGGGCCGCGGTGGCGCCCTTCGGGAGGTGCACCACGCCCGCCTTCTCCAGCTTCGCCAGCTCGGAGCGGGCCATGGAGTAGGCGGCGTGGCGTTCGGCGTCGTTGTCCGAGTCCCGGGCGGTGGTCAGCAGCTTGATCGCCCGCTCCACGGAGGTGCGCTCGGAGGCGGACAGCGTGGAGTACCGGATGCGCTCGGCCGCGTCCCGCGCCGCCTCCCAGGCCCGCGCGGCCCGGTCCACGGCCGCGACGAACGCCTCCGCGTGGGCGCGGTCGGCGGGGCGGGAGTCCGTGTCCAAGGCCTGGGCCTCGGCGAAGGCCTCGACGAACCGGCCGGTGCTGGGCACCGACACGTCCGCCAGGGCGGGCAGCCGCAGCACCGCCATCGGGTCGCACTCGAAGGCCGTGTACTCCTCGCGGAGC
>NZ_JACBXB010000690.1 GCF_013870575.1 Pseudonocardia pini | reverse complement strand
GTCCAGACCAGGGGGACGCGGGTGGACGGCGGCTGGCGGATCACGGGACAGAAGGTGTGGACCTCCGGGGCGCAGCACTGCAACCGGGGGCTGGCGACGGTGCGCACCGATCCCGCGGCGTCGAAGCACAAGGGCATCACGATGGTCGTGGTCGACCTGACCGCGCCGGGGGTCACGGTGCGCCCGCTGCGCGAGATCACCGAGGACGCGCTGTTCAACGAGGTCTTCTTCGACGACGTGTTCGTCCCGGACGCCGACGTCGTGGGCGAGCCGGGGCAGGGCTGGACCGTCGCCAGGGCCACCCTCGGCAACGAGCGGGTCAGCATCGGCGGCGGGGCGGGCAGCCGGGACCGGCCCACCGCCGCCTCGCTGGTGGCCCTGCTCGACCGGTACGCCCCCGACGACGGCGGGCTGGCCCGCGAGGTCGGTCTGCCTGCTTCGGCGGAGCAGGCCACCCAGCTGCTGAACCTCCGGAGCGTGGAACGTGCCGTCGTGGGTGCGGAACCGTCGGCCGAGGGCAACGTCACCAAGCTGCTCGCCGCCGAGCAGGCCCAGCAGATCACCGAGCTCGGGATGCGCATCGCCGCGGCGGCCGCGGTGACGGGGGGAGAGGCGGCGTTGACCTACGAGTACCTGTTCGCCCGGTGCCTCACCATCGCGGGCGGTACGTCGGAGGTGAGCCGCAACGTCATCGCGGAGCGCATCCTCGGCCTGCCGCGCGAGGTCGTGCCGAGGTAGCGGGATTCGATTCAGGATCCGTAATCAGCGTCTCCGGGTTCGGAGATCATCCGGCGGGCGGCGCTGTCCGAGAGCCTGCGCGAGGTCCGAACCTGTGCCTTGTGCTGCGGCGATGCAATCCGTTAAGGTTTTGGCGGACGCCCGACCTGGTGGCGGGAACTCCACGGAATAAGGGTTCTCAACTGGCGTGGTGTGGCCCCGAGTGGACGGCTCAAGGCTGAGCGGAGGTACCGGTGAAGGTGTCCTCGACGAGCGCGCTGTCCCGCTTCGTGGGACCCCCGGAGGCCGCCGCTCCCACCCGCGGTGCGTGCCGTGACCGCGCTGCACCGATGGCCCCGACGGCATCGACGGCACTGACGGCATCGACGGCACTGGTGGCACTGACGGCACACCACCGAGGCCGGACGAGTGGTCCTCGTCGGTGATCGCGTCGCACACCCCCTCGAACCCGGATCGCACCGACCATCCCGCGACCGCCGTCGCGACACCCCCCACAGAGAGGGACGGACCCATGCTGAGGCATCGCCATCGATGGACGATCGGGCTGGTGGCGGTGCTGGCCACCGTCCTCACCGCATGCGGTGGCGGGGGTGGTTCGGAGCAGGCCGCCGCCGGCGCGCCGCAGGCGGACCCCAACGGGACCCTCCGGTTCGCCTGGACCATTCCCGCCGTCCCGCTCGACCCGCACACGCCGGCGTCGAGCATCGGCCAGGCGCCGTACATCTTCCCGGTCTACGACCGGCTCACCCAGCTCGTCGCCGGGCCGGAGCTGAAGCCGATGGTCGCCACGAAGTGGGAGTTCAGCCCGGACAGCAAGGCGGTGACCTTCACGCTCCGCGACGACGTCACGTTCCACGACGGCACCAAGGTCGACTCGGCCGCCGTGAAGGCCAGCCTGGAGCGCGCGCTCACGCTGGAGAAGTCGACGGTCAAGGGGCAGCTGTCGATGATCGACGGCATCGACACCCCCGACCCGACGACCCTCGTGGTCAGGGCTGAGCGTCCCGCGTCCGACCTGCCGTACGTGCTGTCGTCCTCGATCGGCGCGATCATCAACCCGAAGTCGCTGACCAAGCCGGACCTCGACACGGTCCCGGACGGTTCGGGTCCCTACACGGTGGCCGAGTACAAGGCCGGTGACCGGGTGGTCTACAAGCGGGCCGCGAACTACTGGGAGCCCCAGGCCCAGCAGGCCGCCACGATCGAGCTGATCGGCATCACCAACGACAACGCCCGGCTGTCGGCGCTGCGCTCGGGGCAGGTCGACGCGATCCTGTCGAAGGTCGGCCAGTACGACCAGGCCTCGGCGCTCGGGGGCGGCTACGAGCTGCACTCGTACCCGGCGGCGGCCACCTACGCGATCTACCTGAACACCGCCCGACCCCATGTCGACCAGGCGAAGGTGCGGCAGGCGTTCAACTACGCGATCGACCGCGAGGCGCTGAACCAGTCCATCCTGGACGGCCAGTGCGCGCCGCAGGGGCAGCCGCTCACCCAGGTCCTCGACGGCTTCCTGCCGAACCCGCCGGTGGTCTACGGCCACGACGTGGCCAAGGCCAAGCAGCTGCTGGCCGAGGCCGGTCTGCCGAACGGGCTCGACATCAGGATGCTCGTCGGCGCCAGCCTGTCACCCCAGGACCAGCTCGCCCCGGCCCTGCAGGCCCAGCTGGCCGAGGCCGGCATTCGGGTCACGATCGACGCCCAGGACGCCTACCAGCTCAACGCCCTCTGGAACACCGGCAGCCAGTACGACGCCTACCTCAACACCCGGACCGCCAGTGCGACCGCGGCGACGACCCTGCGGGACAACTACCTGTCGCCCAGCCGTTTCCCGGGACCGGTCCCGGACGGGTTCGCCGAGGCCGTCAACAAGGCCTTCGACGCCAACCTGTCCGCCCAGGACCGCACGGCGACCCTGCAGCAGGCCTCGACGATCGCAGTGGACCAGGCCATGGACGCCTTCATCTGCGCCCTGCCGACCCAGGTCACCCACAGCGACAAGGTGATCGGCGCCGACTCCATGGGCCAGTCCGACTTCCAGGGCATCTTCGACCTCCGCTACGTGGGGATCGCCGCCGGATGACCCACGGTGCCGGGCCTGCCCCTCCGGGCGGGCCCGGCTGCCGCGCCCGAACCGACCGCACGGCCCAAGGACCCGAACGACGCCGCGCCGGAACCCTCCGGGTGGCGGCCGACGACGCAGCGACGCGACCGGAGGACTGTATGAAGACACGTTCGATCAGATGGCCCGGCCCGACACCCGGGCGGC
>NZ_JACBXB010000068.1 GCF_013870575.1 Pseudonocardia pini | reverse complement strand
AGGCACTGCCGGTCAGCGCGCGCCGCGAGGACATCGCCGCCGCGATCCGGGACAACCAGGTCGTGATCGTCGCCGGCGAGACCGGCTCCGGGAAGACCACCCAGCTCCCCAAGATCTGCCTGGAGCTGGGCCGCGGCATCACCGGGACGATCGGACACACCCAGCCGCGGCGGCTCGCCGCCCGCACGGTCGCGGGCCGCATCGCCGAGGAGCTGCACACCGAGCTCGGAGACGTCGTCGGCTGGAAGGTCCGGTTCAGCGACCACGTCGGTGACCGCACGCTGGTCAAGCTGATGACGGACGGCATCCTGCTCGCGGAGCTGACCGGCGACCGCGACCTGCTGCAGTACGACACACTGATCATCGACGAGGCGCACGAGCGCAGCCTCAACATCGACTTCATCCTGGGCTACCTGACCCAGCTGCTCCCCCGGCGTCCCGACCTGAAGGTGATCATCACCTCGGCCACGATCGACCCGGAGCGCTTCTCGCGGCACTTCGGCGACGCCCCGATCGTCGAGGTCTCCGGCCGCTCGTACCCCGTCGAGGTGCGCTACCGGCCCGTCGTGGACCCGGACGACCCGGACTCGGACCCGGACCGCCAGGAGATCGACGCCATCGCGGACGCGGTGAGCGAGCTCCGGCGCGAGGGCCCCGGCGACATCCTCGTGTTCCTGCCCGGTGAGCGGGAGATCCGGGACACCGAGAAGGCGCTGGCCGCGTTGGCCTTGCGCAACACCGAGATCCTCCCGCTCTACGCGCGACTGACCACGGCCGAGCAGCAACGGATCTTCGCCCCCCACGCGGGGAGCCGGATCGTGCTGTCCACCAACGTCGCCGAGACGTCCCTCACGGTCCCGGGCATCAAGTACGTGATCGACCCGGGCACGGCCCGCATCTCGCGGTACTCGCGGCGGCTCAAGGTGCAGCGGCTGCCGATCGAGAAGGTCTCGCAGGCGTCGGCGAACCAGCGCGCCGGACGCTGCGGACGGACGTCGGACGGCATCTGCATCCGGCTCTACGCCGAGGACGACTTCGACGCCCGCCCCGAGTTCACCGACCCGGAGATCCTGCGCACCAACCTCGCGTCGGTCGTGCTGCAGATGATCGCGCTGGAGCTGGGCGAGATCTCCGCGTTCCCGTTCGTGGAGCCGCCGGACAAGCGGGACGTCGCGGACGGTCTGGCGCTGCTCCACGAGCTCGGCGCGGTCGACCACGGCAACCTGACGACGGTGGGTCGGCAGCTCTCCCGGCTGCCCGTCGACCCCCGGCTCGGCCGGATGCTGGTGGAGGCCGACAAGACCGGATGCCTGCGGGAGGTGCTGGTCATCGCGGCGGCGCTGTCCGTGCAGGACCCGCGCGAGCGCCCCACCGAGCACCGGCAGGCCGCGGACGAGAAGCACAGCCGCTTCACGGCCGCGGGCTCGGACTTCCTCGCCTACACCGCGCTGTGGGAGTACCTCGCCGAGCAGCGGGAGGCGTTGAGCGGCAGCAGGTTCCGCCGCACCCTGCGCGAGGAGTACCTGCACTACCTGCGGATCCGCGAGTGGTGGGACCTGCACGGGCAGCTCAAGCAGGCCGCGCGCTCGGCGAAGATGACCGTGAACGACGCGCCCGCGGACCCGGACCGGATCCACCAGGCGCTGCTCGCCGGACTGTTGTCGCAGGTGGGGCTCCTGGAGGAGCGTGCAGAGAAGAAGGGCGACAAGCGGGTCTCCCGCGAGTACCTCGGCGCTCGCAACGCACGGTTCGCGATCTGGCCCGGCTCGGCGCTCGCGAAGAAGCCGCCGCGCTGGGTGATGGCCGCCGAGCTGGTCGAGACGTCCCGGCTGTGGGCGCGGACCGTCGCCTCGATCAAGCCGGAGTGGATCGAGCCGCTGGCCGGACATCTCGTCAAGCGGACGTACTCGGAACCCCGCTGGTCACGCAAGCGCGCGTCGGCCGTGGCGACCGAGCGGGTCACGCTGCACGGGATCCCGGTGATCGCGGACCGGACCGTGGACTTCGGGCGGGTCGACGCCGAGGTCTCCCGGGACCTCTTCCTGCGCCACGCGCTGGTCGAAGGTGACTGGGAGACGCGGCACCGCTTCTTCCGCGCGAACCGGGACCTGCTGGAGGACGCCGAGGAGCTGGAGCACCGCGCCCGCCGTCGCGACCTCGTGGTGGACGAGGACACGCTGTTCGCCTTCTACGACAAGCGGATCCCCGCCTCGGTGGTGTCGGGCCGGCACTTCGACTCGTGGTGGAGGAAGGCGTCCCGGGAGCAGCCCGACCTGCTCGACTTCACGGCGGAGATGCTGGAGACCGAGGCCGCGCGCGGGATCGACCGCACCGCGTACCCGGACCACGTCGCCGCGGGCGGGCTCACCCTGCCGCTGTCGTACGCGTTCGAGCCCGGGCACGTGTCCGACGGCGTGACCGTCGACGTCCCCGTCGCCGCCCTGCACCAGGTCGACCCGACGCCGTTCACCTGGCTCGTCCCCGGGCTGCGCGAGGAGCTGGTCACCGGGTTGATCAAGACGCTGCCGAAGGCGTTGCGCCGCAACTTCTCCCCCGCACCGGACCACGCCCGCGCCGTCCTCTCGCGACTGCAGGTGGGTGGCGAACCCCTGCTCGACGGGCTGGAGCGCGAGCTGGGGCGGATGCGGAACGTCGTGATCCGGCGCGAGGACTGGGAGCTCGAGCGGCTCCCGGACCACCTCGTCGTCACCTTCCGGGTGCTCGACGAGAAGGGCCGCGAGATCGGCCGGGGGACGGACCTGGAGAGGCTGCGGTCGGAGTTCGCGCCCCAGGTCCGCTCGGAGATCGCCGCAGCCGGGCGGGACATCGAGCGCACGGGGCTGGTCTCCTGGGACCTCGGCGAGCTGCCGCGCGAGCTCTCGATCCGGCGCGGTTCGCACGTCGTCACCGGCTTCCCGGGCTTGGTGGACCGGGGCACGTCCGTCGACGTCCGCGTGTTCGCGACGGCCGCGGAGCGGGACTCCGCGCACCGGCGCGGCGTCCGTCGGCTCCTGCTGCTCGCCACGCCGTCGCCGGCCAAGCAGGTGCAGCGCGGGCTGGACAACGCGACCAAGCTGATCCTGTCCCGCAACCCGCACGGCAGCGTCGCGGCGATGCTGGAGGACTGCGTGACCTGCGCGGCCGACCACCTGATCGCCCGCGCGGGCGGACCCTGTTGGGACACAGCGGGTTTCGAGCGCCTGAAGGCGGTGTTCGCCCAGCATCTCGGCAGCGCGACGATGCAGGTGCTGCAGGCCGTCCGCGCGGTACTGGACCGCTGGCACCCCGTGCAGGCGGCGCTGGCGGACCTGCGCTCCCCGGCCGTCCGCGAGGGGGCCGCGGACATCCGCGGACAGCTCGCCTCGCTGGTCGGGCCCGGCTTCGCGGAGGCGGCGGGGGCGTCCCGGCTCGCCGACGTCGCCCGCTACCTGCAGGCGACCGGCATCCGGATCGACAAGCTGCGCGTGGACCCGGCCCGGGACGCCGAGTGGACCGCCCAGGTCCGCGTCGTGGCAGACGAGTACGAGGCCGAGCTGGCGGCGCTACCCCCGGGCGTCGACCCGCCGGAGGGCCTGGCCGAGATCCGTTGGATGATCGAGGAGCTCCGCGTGAGCCTCTACGCCCACCCGATGAGGACCCGCTACCCCGTGAGCATCAAGCGCATCCAGAAGGCCCTCGACTCCCTCTGACCCGCGAGTCCCCCACTTCCGACGCGCGAGTCGGACACCGAGGCCCGCGAGTCCCCCACTCTCGACGCGCGAGTCGGACACTGAGGCCCGCGAGTCGGACCGTGGGGCGACGTCATTCCTCGGCCCGGACGTGGGCGACGAGGGCGTTCGCGTGCCCGTGGCCCAGGCCGTGCTCGCTCTTGAGCCAGTTCACGGTCTCCATGTGCTTCGCCGTGCCGCGCGTGCGGACGATCTCCAGCCACTCCTCGATCGGCTTTCCGTACTTCTTCTCGATCGAGGGGAAGTAGGACGCAGGGCCCTTCGTCGGCTGGTCCGCCATGGTTCACTCCGTTCGCCCGAGCGCCTGCCCACCGCCTGCGCCTCCTGTCGACCCTGCCGGCGACCCGATCTCATCGGTCCGACTCGCGCACTGTGGTGTCCGACTCGCGCGTCGAAAGTGTGGGACTCGCGGGTTGGGGGGCTCGCGGTGGACTTTGTCAGGACAATCTGTTGACCTCTCGTGGTCACCGGCTAGCCTGGGGCCATTCGGATCCCGCGACAACGGAGACCAGGATGACCGACCTCGCCGTACCCGCCCGACGCCCGCTGGGCGTGGGTGTCGCCGGGATGGGCTGGATGGGCCGGGTGCACACCATGGCCTACACCCGTGTGCTGCACCACTTCCCCGAGCTCCCGGTCGCCCCGCGGCTGGTCGCCGTCGCCGACGAGGTCCTCGGCCGCCCGGAGGAGGCGGCGGCGCGGTTCGGCTTCACCACGCCGACGAACGACTGGCGGGAGATCGCGGCGAACCCGGAGGTCGCGGTCGTCAGCATCGCGGCGCCCAACTTCCTGCACCGCGAGATCGGCGTCGCGATGGCGCAGGCGGGCAAGCACATCTGGATCGAGAAGCCCGTCGGCCTCACCAGCGAGGACGCCCGCGCGGTGGCCGACGCGGTGGCCGCGGCGGGGGTCCAGGGCGCCGTCGGGTTCAACTATCGCAACGCCCCCGCCGTCGAGGCCGCCAAGGCCATGGTCGAGACGGGCGAGCTCGGGACGATCACGCACGCCCGCTTCCGCTTCTTCAGCGACTACGCCGCCCACCCGGACGGCGCGCTGACCTGGCGCTACGAGCGCGGCCGCGGTGGCAGCGGGGTTCTGGGCGACCTCGCCGCCCACACCGCCGACCTGACCTACTACGTGCTCGGCGACCTGGAGTCGCTCGTCGCGGACACGGCGATCTTCATCCCGCGGCGGCCCAAGGCCTCCGGCGCCACGGCGGGCCACGTCCGCGCGACGGGCGGCGAGACCGGCCCCGTCGAGAACGAGGACTACGTCGGCGCCCTGGCCCGGACGACCGCGGGCGCGCGGGTCGTGCTCGAGGCCAGCCGGATCGCCGTCGGCGACCAGAACGCCTACGGCTTCGAGGTCCACGGCACCAAGGGCTCGCTGGCCTGGGACTTCCGCCGGATGAACGAGCTCGCGGTCGGCTCGGACGGCCTCTACCAGGACCAGCCGATGAGCACCCTGTACGTCGGCCCCGCGCACGGCGACTTCGGCGCCTTCCAGCCCGGTGCCGCCAACGCGATGGGCATGGACGACCTCAAGGTCATCGAGGCCGCACGGTTCCTGCGGTCCGTCGCGGAGGGCACCCCGTACGGCAGCACGCTCGCCGACGCGGTCCGCAGTGCCACCCTGCTCGACGCCATGGCCGAGTCCGCCGCCAAGCGTGCGTGGGTGAGCCTGGCATGAGGATCGGGGTCGTGGGCGCCGGGATCATGGGCACCGACCACGTCCGGACGCTGCACGGGCAGGTCAGCGGGGCGGAGGTCGGGCTCGTGGCCGACCTGGACCCGGACCGGGCGGCCGCGGCGGTCGCCGGGATCCCGGGTGCCGCGGTTCCGGCGGAGGTCGTCCGCGACTCCGACGCCGTCGTCGTCGCCTCCCACGGCTCCACGCACGCCGAGCCCACCCTCGCCCGCCTGGCCGCGGACACCCCCGTGCTGTGCGAGAAGCCACTGGCCCCGACCGTGGCCGAGTGCGCCCGGATCGTTGGGGCCGACAGGGGCCGGGGCCTGGTCACGCTCGGCTTCCTGCGCCGCTTCGACCCGGCGCACCTGGCGCTGAGGGCCGCGATCGCGGAGGTCGGCGAGCCGCTCGTGGTGCACTGCGTGAGCCGCAACGTGTCCTCGGCGCCCGGCTCGACCAGCGAGTCCAGCGTGACCACCTCCTGGGTCGACGGCCTGCGCGCAGGATCCCCGAGCCCACTCGCGTCCGCACAGGATGGTCTGCGCGCCACCGCCGTGGCCGACGCCGTCGTCGCGTCCATGAAGGACGGCGGACGCACCGTGGCGGTGGCCGGATGAGGGCGCTCCCCGAGCCCCGCATCCCGGACCCGCGTACCGCACCCGTGCTGCGCTGGGGTGTGCTCGGCACCGGCTGGATCGCGGAGCGGTTCGTGGACACGGTGCAGCGCAACACCTCTCAGCGCTTCACCGCCGTCGGCTCCCGCAGCCAGGACGCCGCGGACCGCTTCGCCGCAGGGCACGGGATCGCGCGGGCCCACGGCTCCTACGCCGCGCTCGTCGAGGACCCGCAGGTCGACGTCGTCTACGTCGCCTCGCCGCACACCAGCCACCGCGACCACGCCCTGCTCGCCCTGGAGGCGGGCAAGCACGTGCTGGTCGAGAAGCCGCTCGCGCTCGACGCGGCACAGGCGGGCGAGATCGCGGCGGCCGCCGGGGCCCGCGGACTCTTCGCCGCCGAGGCACTGTGGACCTTCTTCCTGCCGCGCTACGACGTCGTCCGGCAGCTCCTGGGGTCCGGCGCGCTGGGCACGGTCCGCTCGGTGCAGGCGGAGTACGGCGAGGCGTTCGCGCCGGACCACCGGATCTTCCGCACCGACCTGGCGGGCGGCCCGCTGCTCGACCTCGGCACCTACCCGCTCTCGTTCGTGACCTGGGTGCTCGGCGCACCCGAGACCGTGCTCGCCACCGCGCAGCCGCACCCGAGCGGTGTGCACGGCCAGCTCGCGGCGCTGCTCACCGACCGCGCGGGCAACCAGGGCCTCGTCCACACCACGCTGTACGGGTTCACCCCGACGGGCGCCACGGTCGTCGGCACCGAGGGTGTCCTGACGCTGCCCGGTCCCTTCCCGCAGCCCGGCCCGGTCGTGCTCGACACCCGCGCGGGCCGACTGACCTGGACCGAACCCGCCGTCGGCCACGAGGGCCTGTACTTCGAGGCTGCCGAGGTCGCCCGCCGCATCGCCGACGGCCACACCGACACCCCGCTCCGCACCCTCCCCGATTCGGTGGTCACCCTGGCCGCAGCCGACCGGATCCGGGCGCGGTCCGGCATCGTGTTCCCCCACGAGCACCCCGTTCCGACGAGCTGAGACCCGCCCGTCGCCGCCGAAAGGACCCGCATGTCCGGCTCACCAGCCGCCGCCCCGATGTCCCTGCCGCCCGACACGGCGGGCCCGCACAACCGGCGTCTGGGGCTCATCGCCCTGGTCGCCACGTTCGGCGGCCTGCTGTTCGGCTACGACACGGGCGTGATCAACGGGGCGCTGGAGCCGTTGAAGCGTGACCTGGGCCTGACGTCGTTCACCGAGGGCTTCGTGGTCAGCATCCTGATCATCGGGGCGGCGTTCGGCGCGCTCGTCGGCGGCACGCTGTCCGACCGGTTCGGCCGCAGGCACAACATCCTCCTGCTCGCGGCGATCTTCCTGGTCGGCACGATCGCGTGCGCGCTCGCGCCCACCTGGCCGATCCTGGCCGTCGGGCGGTTCGTGCTCGGGCTCGCCGTGGGCGGTGCGTCCGCGACGGTGCCGGTGTACCTGTCCGAGATCTCGCCGTTCGAGCGCCGCGGCAGCCTGGTCACCCGCAACGAGGTCATGATCGTCAGCGGCCAGTTCGCGGCGTTCGTGGTCAACGCGGTCATCTACCAGGTCTGGGGCGAGAACGACTGGATCTGGCGGATCATGCTGCTGGTCGCGGTGCTGCCCGCGATCGGGCTGCTGGTCGGCATGCTGTTCCTGCCCGAGAGCCCGCGCTGGCTGATCAGCCGGGACCGTCAGGACGAGGCGCTCGGCGTGCTCAAGCAGGTCCGGTCCGCCGAGCGGGCCGAGGCGGAGCTGGCCGAGGTCCGGCTGCTGGCCCACCAGGAGCGGGTCTCGCACACCGGCGGCACGGCCGACCTGGCCGTCCGCTGGGTGCGCAGGCTGATCCTCATCGGCGTCGGACTGGGCGTGTTCCAGCAGTTCACCGGCATCAACTCGGTGATGTACTACGGCACGCAGCTGCTCACCGACGCCGGCTTCTCCGCCGACTCCGCGATCGTGGCGAACACGGCCAACGGCCTGTTCAGCGTCCTGGGCATCACCGTGGGCATCATGCTGATCAACCGGGTGCCGCGCAGGCTGATGCTGATCGGCGGCTTCAGCCTCACCACCGTCTTCCACCTGCTGATCGGCATCAGCGCGGTCGCGGTGCCGGACGGACCCGTCAAGGCCTGGCTGATCCTCGTCTTCGTGGTGCTGTTCGTGTTCTGCATGCAGGGCACCATCGGTCCGTTGGTCTGGCTCCTGCTGGCGGAGATCTTCCCGCTGAAGATCCGCAGCTTCGCGATGGGCGTCTGCGTGTTCGCGCTGTGGATCGCCAACGCCCTGGTGGCCTTCGCCTTCCCGCCGGTGGTGGCGGCGCTGGGCATCGCCCCGACCTTCTTCATCTTCGCCGCCCTGGGCCTGGTGGCGATCGTGTTCGTGTACCGCACCGTCCCCGAGACCCGCGGCCAGACCCTGGAGGAGTTCGAGGCGGGCTTCAAGGCGCGCTGGGCCGGATAGGCCGCGGCCCGCCCGTCATCCCCTCCGCTCTCGCCCGGCGACGCCGGCGGGCGGCCCGAGGCCCGACCTGACACCCTGGGTCCCATGGAGTACGCCCATCTCGGCGAGGCGCTGGGCACGGACTTCTTCTCGGTGCGCGAGCAGTTCACCGAGGAGCAGTGGTCCCGGTTCGTCACGGTCCGGAAGTTCGTCGACAACGAGGTCCTGCCCGACGTCGGGGAGTACTGGGAGCGGGCCGAGGTGCCCTGGCACCTGGTCCGGCGGCTGCCCGAGCTGGGCATCGTGGGCGAGACGATCACCGGCCACGGCGCCGCCGGGATGAGCCCGCTCGCGTGCGGACTGGTCCACATGGAGCTCCACCGCGGCGACGGTTCGCTGGGCACCGTGCTCGGGGTCCACGCCGGACTCGCCATGCAGTCGATCGCGATGTGCGGCAGCGAGGAGCAGAAGCAGCGCTGGCTGCCCTCGATGTCCACGATGGAGCGACTCGGCGCGTTCGCGCTCACCGAGCCGGAGCACGGCTCGGACTCCGTGGCCCTGGAGACGACCGCGGAGCGCGACGGCGACCACTGGGTCCTGCGCGGCACCAAACGCTGGATCGGCAACGGCGCCGTGGCCGACCTCGTCGTCGTCTGGGCGCGGGACACCGGCGACGGCGAGGTCAAGGGCTTCGTCGTCGAGACCCCCGCCGAGGGGTACGAGGCCACGGTGATCACCGGCAAGGTGTCGCTGCGCGCGATCCACCAGGCGGACATCGTGCTCGACGGGGTGCGGGTTTCTGAGGAGAACCGGCTCGCGGAGGGACACACCTTCGCCGACTGCGCCCGCGTCCTCGCCACGACCCGCGGCATCTGCGCGTGGATGGCGCTCGGCCACGCCACCGCGGGCTACGACGCCGCCCTGCGCTACGTCCAGGGCCGCACGCAGTTCGGCAGACCGCTGGCCTCCTTCCAGATCGTGCAGGAACGGCTGGTGCAGATGCTCGCCGACCTCACCGGCATGCAGCTCTACTGCATGCAGATCGGCAGGCTCGCCGAGGCCGGGCGGCTCTCGCCCACGGTCGCCGGGCTCGCCAAGATGAACAACACCAGGGCGGCCCGCCGTCTGCTCAGCACGGCCCGGGACATGCTGGGTGGCAACGGGATCCTGCTCGACCACCACGTCGCACGGCACTGGGCGGACATCGAGGCCATCCACACGTTCGAGGGCACCGAGACGATGCAGGCGCTGATCGTGGGCAAGGACGTGACCGGCATCGGCGCCTTCGCGTGAGCGCCCACCCCCAGGGCGGTGCGCACATCGCACGCCTGCCCGACGGGCGCGAGCTGTTCTACCGCGAGCTGCCGGGCGGCGGGCCGACCGTGGTCTTCGAGGCCGGGCGCGGGGCGACGCGGTCGACCTGGGGGCTCGTCCAACCGCCGGTGGGTGTCCGGGTGCGCGCCGTCGCGTACGACCGCTCCGGCCTGGGGGCCAGCCCGGCGACCGCGGGTCCACGACGGCTGCAGGCCCTCGCCACGGACCTCGGCGCGCTGCTGGACCACCTCGGCGACGGGCCGTTCGTGCTGGTCGGGCACAGCTGGGGCGGGCCGGTCGTGCGGCTCGCCGCGGCGGCGCGCCCGGATCGCGTGCGAGGACTCGTGCTCGTCGACCCGACGGACGAGGCCTGCCCCGGCTACTTCACGCCCCGGTTCGCGAGCAGGGAGGTCACGCAGAACCGGCTGCTGCCCCCGATCGCGCGGACGGGCCTGCTGCGCCGCGCCTTCGCCCCCGCCCTGCGCGCGCTCCCGCCGGTGGTCCGCGCGGAGGCGCGGGCCGAGTCCTACACCCCGGCCGCGGTGGCCACGCTGGTCGCGGAGGGCGAGGCGACCGTCGCGGACCTGCAGGCGCTGCTCGACGCCCCGCCGGACCTCGGCGACCTTCCCGTCACCGTCGTGTCCGGCACGCGGGCAGCGGGCCTGGGGAGACGGAACCGGGCAGAGCTCGTCGAGGCGCACGCCTCCCGGGCCTCGACCTCGCCGCACGGCAGGCACGTCCGCGCCGAGCGCTCCGGGCACCTCGTGATGCTGACCGAGCCCGAGCTCCTCGTCTCCGAGATCGCGCGGTTCTCCTAGCGGACCGGCAGCCCGGAGGCCTTCCACGCCCGGAAGCCGCCGTCGAGGTCGGTGGCCCGGTGGAGGCCCAGCTCCTGGAGGGAGGCGGCGGCGAGGCTCGAGGTGTAGCCCTCGGAGCACGCGACGATCCACACCTGGTCGTCGTCGACGGCCTCGGGGATCCTCGCGTCCGACGTCGGGTCCAGCCGCCACTCCAGGTGGTTGCGCTCGATCACCAGTGCCTCGGCGAACTCGCCCTCCTGCTCGCGCTGCCAGCCCGGCCGGATGTCCACGAGCCGGGCCCCGTCCGCGAGGAGCAGGGCGGCCTCGGTGGGACCCACCCGGTCGAGCCGGGTGCGCGCCGCCGCCAGCATCTCGTCGATCCTGCTCACGCGCTGACCTTCTCCGGCTCGTCCGTGAGCTCGGTGCGGGTGCGGCGGAGGAAACCGCCGGGGGCCACGTCGTAGTAGCTCATCGCCGTGAGCGGCGGGGAGTAGGCGTGCACGCTCACCGCCGGGGTGGCTTCCACGTTGCCGACGTCGTGCACGTGGCCGAGCGGGAAGGCGGCCCCGCGGCCCGCGGCGATCGACCGGGACCGCAGACCCTCGCCCCGCACCCAGCGCTGCTCCACGAGCAGCCCCGACACCACGGTCAGCGCGCCGAGGGAGCCCGCGTGGTCGTGCAGCTCGGCCGCCTGGTCGGTGGCCCAGGAGATCAGCCAGACGTCCACGACGTCGTCGGCGACGAGCCTGCGGGACCACCGGTGGACGGGGTCGATGTGCACCGAGTGCTCCCCGCGGCGGACCGCGTCCGCATAGCGGCGGGTCAGGTCGGTCAGATCGGTGAGGGACAGCGGCGTGGGCGCGTGCGTGCGCACGAGACTTCTCCAGGAGTGAGGACGGACCGAGCGGGATTCAGCTCGGGCGTCGACAGCACTCGTCGAAGACGTGCCCGCGACGGCTCTCCCAGATGGGGCCGAGGGTCCAGGCGGGCATCACGCACGCAGTGCAACACACCGGAGACCGGAAGGAAACACCGCTCTCAGGGCGCGGAACCGCCGGTAAATGTCCGGTCAGCACGCAGGGTCCGCCGTCGCTCACTCCGAGCCGATCAGGGTGTCCAACCCGGCCAGCACCAGGATCCGGCGGGCGGGGCTGTCCGAGGCCGTGACGACCGACAGGTCCGTGCCCGCCGAGCGGGCCCGCTGCGCCAGCTCGGAGAGCAGCGCGATGCCCGCGCTGGACACGTACGTGTCCGTGGCGAGGGTGAGGATCAGCGGGCCGCCCCGGTCCAGCTCGGCGAGCAGGTCGGCACGCACCGCGGCCACTCCCACCAGGTCGAGGTCGCCCTCGACGTGCAGCCGGACCGTGTGCGCGTCGGCCCATCGGCGCAGCCGGGCGGCCTGCGGCGGCGCGTCCTCGGCGGGGGCGTCCGCGGGGCCGGGGAGCCGCACGCCGACCTCGACCGGCATCGCGGGCATCCGGAACCACACCTCGGTCCCGTCGTCCGCCGGCAGCACCTCCACGTCCACCGCCAGCTCCCGGATCAGCGCCAGTCCGCGACCGCGGTAGCCCGGGTCCTCGGGTGGTGGACGCCACACCCCGCCGTCGGCGACCCGGACCGCGACCGACCCGTCCTGCCGCAGCTCCAACGACAGCGTGACGGCGTCGGCGCCGGGGTCCGGAGCACCCCGGTACGCGTGCTCGACGGCGTTCGTCACCGCCTCCCCGACGGCGAGCTGGAGGTCGGTGGTCCCGTCCGCGTCCAGCCCGCACGCGCCCGCCCAGTCCGCGATGGCCCGGCGCATCGGCGCGAGGCACTCCGGCGCGGCCGGCATCGTCCTGGTCAGCGGCTCGGGGACCCGGCGGGCCAGCACGACCACGGTGTCGTCCGGGGCGCCGCCCTCGTCGAGCATCCGCTCGAGCAGCGCGTCGACCATGTCCGGCGGGCGGTGGTGGGCGAGCTCGGCGAAGGTCTCGGACAGCCGGTCCAGGCCGTCGTCGACGACCTCGGAGCGGCGCTCGAACAGCCCGTCGGAGCACAGCAGGATGGTCTCGCCCGGGGCGATC
>NZ_JACBXB010000689.1 GCF_013870575.1 Pseudonocardia pini | reverse complement strand
TCGAGGCAGGCGGGCCCCGGGCCCTCGCCTCGATGCGCACGATCGCCGACGGGATCGCCGTCGGCCGTCCCGGCGACGTCACCTACCGGCAGGTCGAGGCCCTGGTCGACGAGTTCGTGACCGTGGGCGAGGACGCCCTGTCCCGCGCCCTGTTGTTCAGCCTGGAACGGTCGAAGATGCTGGTCGAGCCCGCGGGCGCGGCCCCCGTCGCCGCCCTGCTCGACGATCCCGGCCGCTTCGCGCCGCCGGTGGTCGCCGTGCTGTCCGGCGGCAACGTGGACCCGCTGGTCCTGCTGCACGTGATCCAGAACGGCATGGCCGCGACCGCCCGCTACCTGTCGCTGCAGGTGCGGGTGGGGGACCGACCGGGTGCGCTGGCCGCCCTGCTCACCCGGGTGGGCGAGCTGGGCGCCAACGTGATCGACGTGGAGCACACCCGGATCAGCGCGACCGTCCCGATGGGGGAGGTCGACGTGGCGCTGAGCCTGGAGATGCGCGGCCCCGAGCACTGCCGCGCCCTGGTCGCGACCCTGCGGGAGGCCGGCCACCGCGTGACGGTGACCGGCGTGCCGGACGGGGACCCCAGAGCTAGGGCGTGAAGGGCTCGATGTCGAGCAGCGTGACCTTCATCGAACCGCCGTTGGGCAGCTCGTACTGGCGCTCCTCGCCCTTCTTGGCGCCGAGCAGCGCGGCGCCGAGCGGCGAGTTCGGCGAGATCACCTGCAGACCACCGGCGCTGCCCTCCTCGCGGGAGCCGAGCAGCATCTTCTCGGTGTCCGGGTCGTCCTCGTACTTCACGGTGAGGACGGTGCCGGGTGCGGCCTCGTCCGCGCTGGTGGGCGAGGTGCCGACCTGGGCGGTGCGCAGCAGCTCCTGGAGCTGGCGGATCCGGGCCTCCTGCTGGCCCTGCTCCTCGCGGGCGGCGTGGTAGCCGCCGTTCTCCTTCAGGTCGCCCTCCTCGCGGCGGGCGTTGATCTCGGCAGCGATGACGGGACGGTTCGCGATGAGGTCGTCCAGCTCCGACTTGAGCCGGTCGAAGGCATCCTGGGTGAGCCAGGTCACCTGAGTCTCCGTCACGGTCATCACTCCTCCAGCGATCCGGGCACCGCACCGCGCGGGCCGGGCACCCGGCCTCGGGCACGGGTACGTTCGGGGTTCCGACAGACCCCGGGTAAGGAAAAACACGACCCGCTTGCGAGCCGTGTGCGGAAGACCTTAGCACGGGGCCGACCGCTCGTCGCGGTCCATCGACGAACGGACGAGGCCCCGGAAGAGTTCCCGAGCCCGAGGTTTCTGCTGGTCGGGGGCTTCGGGGAAGGTCGCGGGCCGATGTGGCGTTGGGCTCCGTGGAGAGCACACCGTCCGCCCCTTCTGCAAGGATTCGACCATGACCTCTCGCGAGTCCATCCGCGAGCCGCTGCGGCTCATGACCGTGCACGCCCACCCGGACGACGAGTCGAGCAAGGGTGCGGCGAGCTCGGCCCGGTACGTGGCCGAGGGTGTCGAGGTGATGGTCGTGACGTGCACCGGCGGCGAGGCGGGCAGCATCCTCAACCCCGCCATGGACCGGCCCGAGGTGCTCGAGAACATGTCCGAGATCCGGAAGCAGGAGATGGCCCGGGCGGCCGAGATCCTCGGCGTCCAGCACCGCTGGCTGGGCTTCGTGGACTCCGGGCTCCCGGAGGGCGACCCGAAGCCGCCGCTGCCCGAGGGCTGTTTCGCGCTCGTCCCGCTCGAGGAGTCCACCGAGCGGCTCGTGCGGGTGATCCGCGAGTTCCGCCCGCACGTGCTCGTCACCTACGACGAGAACGGCGGCTACCCCCACCCCGACCACATCCGCACCCACGAGGTGTCGATGGCGGCGTTCGACGCGGCGGCGGACCCGGACCGTTTCCCCGAGGCGGGCGAGCCGTGGCAGGTCCTCAAGCTCTACTACTCGCACGGGTTCTCCAAGGCCCGGATCCTGGCGTTCGACGAGGCCCTCAAGGCCCGCGGGATGGAGTCCCCGTACGGCGAGTGGATCGCGAACTGGGCCGAGCGGGCGGACCCCGGCGAGCGCGTGACGACCCGGGTCGAGTGCGCGGACTGGTTCGACAAGCGGGACGACGCGCTGCGCGCCCACGCCACCCAGATCGACCCCACCAGCCGCTGGTTCTTCACCCCGTTGGAGATGCAGGCGGAGATCTGGCCGTGGGAGGAGTACGAGCTGGTCCGTTCGCTCGTGCCCAGCCCCACCCCGGAGGACGACCTGTTCGCGGGCCTGCGCGAACCCGCCCTGCGCGCCGGGTAACCTCGTGGTCATGCTGGTCGAGCTGGTTCCCCTGGGTGACACGGTGGCGACCGTGCTGGCCCAGAACCCCGAGCCGCCGGCGAACCAGGGCGAGGAGTTCGGCAAGGCCTCGCCGGTCGCGCTCATCGTGATCCTGCTGCTCGCGGTGGCGACCATCGCGTTGATCGTCTCGATGAGCAGGCGGATCCGGCGGCTGCCCGAGTCCTTCGACGACGAGCAGGGCGAGCAGGCGGAGGCGCCCGAGCAGCGGAATCCCTGACCCGCTGACAGGCTGGCCGCATGCCCAACCGGCTCGCGAAGGCCACCAGCCCGTACCTGCTGCAGCACGCCGACAACCCCATCGACTGGTGGGAGTGGTCGGAGGCGGCGTTCGCCGAGGCCCGCCGCCGGGACGTGCCGATCCTGCTGTCCGTGGGGTACGCGGCGTGCCACTGGTGTCACGTCATGGCGCACGAGTCCTTCGCCGACGCCGAGACCGCCGCACAGGTGAACACGGACTTCGTGGCGATCAAGGTGGACCGCGAGGAGCGTCCGGACGTCGACGCCGTCTACATGGCCGCCGTCCAGGCCATGACCGGCCAGGGCGGGTGGCCGATGACCTGCTTCCTCACCCCGGCGGCCGAGCCCTTCCACTGCGGCACCTACTACCCGCCCACCCCGCGGCACGGGCTGCCCGGGTTCCGGCAGCTGCTCAGCGCCGTGACCACGGCCTGGACGGACG
>NZ_JACBXB010000688.1 GCF_013870575.1 Pseudonocardia pini | reverse complement strand
AGAAGGATCCGCATCGCCGGATCCTGGCAGGGCCGCCGCTCACCGGTCCACGGGCAGACCGGGTCGCAACGTCCCGATCGTCCACTCGAAACCCTCGGGATCGAGGACCCGGAACCGGTGGTTGCCCCACTCGCTCGTCTCGAGCTCCCAGACGACGGGGGCCTGCGCGGCCTGCGCCCGCTTCCACACCGCGTCGACCTCGGCCGGGTCGTCGTAGGCCAGGTAGAGGCCCTGCCCGTAGGTGTCGCCGCGGCGCTCCGGACGCGCGTAGCCCTCGCGGTCGGTGAACACGACGACCGCCGCGTCCCCGGACCGGAGCTCGTCCAGGATCGCGCGCCTTGCGGCCACTTCCCGTCCGCAATCGAAAACCGTAACCGGAGAGCCCTTGTGGCAGAGCCGGACATGCGGCGCAATACACCGATGACCAGTCCACCGGCGACCGCACCCGAGGCGGAGCTGAAGCAGGGCGCCATCACCTTCCTCGACGCGTTGGTGATCGGGCTGGCCTCGACCTCGCCCGCGTACTCGCTGGCCGCGGTCATCGGGCCCGTCGTCGCGCTGGTCGGCGTCTACGCGCCGGGGGTGCTGCTGGCCTCGTTCGTCCCGATGCTGCTGATCGCCTCCGCCTTCTACTACCTGAACAAGGTCGACCAGGACTGCGGCACCACGTTCTCCTGGGTCACCCGCGCGCTGGGGCCGTGGTTCGGGTGGATCGGCGGCTGGGCCATCGCGATGACCGGCGTGCTGGTCATCGGCTCGCTGGCGGACGTCGCCGTCCGGTTCGGGCTGCTCACGGTCGGGCTGGACTCGTGGACCGAGAACACGGCGCTGGTCGTCACGCTCGCCGCCGCGGTCATCGTGGTCATGACCGCGGTGTGCGTGCTCGGCACCGAGATCTCCGCCCGGTTCCAGAACGTGCTGATCCTCGCCCAGGTCGTGTCGCTGCTGGTCTTCGCCGGGGTGGCGCTGGGCCGGGCGATCGCCGGGGACAGCCCGCTCGACGCGATCACCCCCTCGTTCTCGTGGCTGAACCCGTTCGGCGAGGGCGGGGCGGCGCTGACGGCCGGGCTGCTGCTCGGCGTGTTCGTCTACTGGGGCTGGGAGTCCGCGGTGAACCTCACCGAGGAGACCCAGGACTCCGCCTCGGCGCCGGGCCGGGCCGGGATCTTCTCGACGGTCGTGTTGCTGGTGACCTACCTGGCCGTCGCGTTCGCGGTCGTCGCCTTCGCGGGGACCACGTTCCTCACCGACAACGAGGGCGAGGAGGAGCAGATCTTCGCCCTCCTCGGCGAGCAGGTGCTCGGCGGGTGGGACTGGGTGCTGCTGCTCTCCGTCGCGACCTCGGCGCTCGCGTCCACCCAGACGACGATCATCCCCGCGTCGCGGACCGGCCTGTCGATGGCGCGCCGGGCCGCCCTGCCCAAGCGCCTCGCACACATCAGCCCGCGGTTCCGGACGCCCGACGTCTCGACCTGGGTCGTGGCGGGGATCGCCATCGGCTGGTACGTGCTGGCCAACGTCATCAGCGAGAACGCGCTGTTCGACTCGCTCACCGCGCTGTCGCTGCTGATCGCCTTCTACTACTCGCTGACCGGCATCGCGTGCGCCGTGTACTACCGCAGGCAGCTGCTGCGCAGCGTGCGCAACTTCCTCCTGATCGGCCTCGGCCCGGTTGTCGGCGCGGGGCTGCTGATCTGGCTGCTGGTCCGCTCCATCGGCGACCTCAACGACCCGGAGGCCAGCTCCAGCGGCACCACCTGGTTCGGGATGGGCCCGCCGCTGGTCATCGGCATCGCGATCTTCCTGATCGGCACCGTCGTCATGATCGGGTGGCGGCTGCGGGACGGGACGTTCTGGCGCGAACGGCCGAGCACGGCACCGGAGGGGGCGACGACACCGTGAGCGCGATCGTGCTGGGCTTCGACACGTCCCCGGGCGCCGAGCGGGCGTTGCACATCGCGGTCGAGCTGGCGGCGTCGATGAGCCTGCCGCTGGTCCCCGGGGACGTCGGCCCGGACGGGGCCGCCCGGTTCGTGTTCGGGCCCGGCCACCCGCTGGCCCGGTCGGTCCGCACCCGCCGTCCCGAGCTCGAGCTCGATCCCGTGCACACCGACCACTGGGAGGGCACGCCGGAGATGCTGGCGTGGGCCCGCGAGGTCGGGATGAACTCCCGGCTCGTGGCCCCGGTGCTCTCCGGCGGCCGGGTGATCGCGGGCCTGATGTTCGCGGGCTGCGGCGACCGCCCGGCCTACACCCCGGACGACCTGGCGCTGGTCGCGGAGCTCGCCGCGCGGGCGTCGGCCGCGGTCGAGCACGGCCGCCGCTTCCAGCGCACTCGCGAGGTGTCGCTGGCCCTGCAGGACTCGATGCTCACGGCCCCGCCCGCCATGGCGGACCTGGGCATGGCGGGTCTCTCGGTCGCCGCGCGGTACCGGCCCGCGGCCGAGGAGCTCGAGGTCGGCGGCGACTGGTACGACGTCTTCGGGCTCCCGTTCGGCGACCTCGCCCTCGCCGTCGGGGACGTCGCGGGCCACGACCTCGCCGCCGCCGCGACCATGGGCCAGCTGCGGAGCATGTTGCGGTCCTTGGCCTACGACACCGACGGGGCGCCGTCGGACGTGCTGCGCAGGCTGGACCGGGTGGCCTCCCGGCTGGCGGTCACCCGCTTCACCACGCTGGTGCACGGCCGGATCCTGCTGCGCGGCGGCACCCGGGTCTTCCGCTGGTCGAACGCCGGGCACCCCGTTCCGTTGCTGATCGAGGCCGACGGGACGGTGCGGCACGTGGGCGGCGCGGTGGACGTCGTCCTCGGGGTGGATCCCGATCGCCTGCGCCACGACCAGGAGATCGCGCTGCCCCCCGGCTCCACACTGGTGCTGTACACGGACGGCCTGGCCGAGCGCCGCAACGACCCCGACGACCTCGCGGCGGCCGAGCTGCTCGCCCTGGCCCGGTCGGGGGCCGGGCTGGAGCTCGAGGCCTTCTGCGACCACCTCGTCGCGGGGACGACCGCGGACACCGGTGA
>NZ_JACBXB010000687.1 GCF_013870575.1 Pseudonocardia pini | reverse complement strand
CTGCGACTCCGCGGCCACCGGACGCGACATCACCGCCCACGGCAGCTGGCCCGCCTACCTCGACCGCGTCACGGAGCCCTAGCGACCCCGAACCTCGACGCATTATGGAGCCACAACTGTCGTCCTGGACTGCCCGAACGACAGTTGTGGCTCCATAATGCGGGCGGGCTCCGATTCGACAGACTCGTCCGGTGTGGTCACGATTGCCGGATGTCGGAGGCCACCGAGGCGCCCACGCTCAAGCGCGTGATGGGGCCCAAGCTGTTGCTGCTGTTCATCGTCGGCGACATCTTGGGGACCGGGATCTACGCCCTGGTCGGCCAGGTCGCGGAGGAGGTCGGCGGGGCCGCGTGGCTGCCGTTCCTGGTGGCGTTCGCGGTGGCGATGGTGACCGCCTTCTCCTACCTGGAGCTGGTGACCAAGTACCCGCAGGCCGCCGGGGCCGCGCTCTACGCGCACAAGGCCTTCGGCATCCACTTCCTGACCTTCATGGTCACGTTCGTGGTGATGGCCTCGGGCATCACGTCCGCCTCGACGGCGTCGCGGGCGTTCGCGTCGAACCTGGTCGAGGGCTTCGGCCTGGACCTGGGCAACGGCGGGATCGTGCTGATCGCGCTCGGCTTCATGGTGCTGGTCGCGCTGGTGAACCTGCGCGGCGTCGGCGACAGCGTGAAGCTCAACGTGGTGCTGACCCTGGTCGAGCTGTCCGGGCTGCTGCTGGTCATCCTGATCGGCGTCTACGCGATCGCGGGCGGGGACGCCGACTGGTCCCGCGTCGTCGCGTTCGACACCCCCGAGGACAAGGGGACGTTCCTCGCCGTCACCTCCGCGACGTCGTTGGCGTTCTTCGCCATGGTCGGCTTCGAGGACTCGGTCAACATGGCCGAGGAGTGCCACGAGCCCCGCCGGATCTTCCCCAAGATCATGATCACCGGCCTGACGCTCACCGGGATCATCTACGTGCTGGTCGCGATCTGCGCGGTCGCGCTGGTGCCGGTCGGCCCGCTGGCGGCGAGCGAGACCCCGCTGGTCGAGGTGGTCCGGGCGGGCGCCCCGGGCATCCCGGCGGACGCGGTGCTGCCCTTCATCTCGATGTTCGCGGTGGCCAACTCGGCGCTGATCAACATGCTGATGGCCTCGCGGCTGCTCTACGGGATGGCCAACCAGGGAGTGCTGCCGAAGCCGCTGGCCCGGGTGCACCCCTTCCGTCGGACGCCGTGGGTGTCGATCATCGTCACGACGCTGATCTCGTTCGGGCTGATCACCTACGTGTCGCTGGACTCCTCGTCCGACGTCGTGTCCGCGCTCGGCGGCACCACCTCGCTGCTGCTCCTGGCGGTGTTCACGATCGTCAACGTCGCCGTCCTGGTGCTGCGCAAGGACCGCGTCGACGGCGACCACTTCCGCGCGCCGCGCTGGCTGCCGGTCGTGGGGGCGCTCACCTGCGCCTACCTGGTGCTGCCCTTCTCGGGGCGGGACGCGATCCAGTACGAGCTGGCCGGGATGCTGCTGGTGCTCGGCCTGGTCCTCTACGGGATCACCATCCTGCTCAACCGGCGGCTCGGGGTGCGGCGCGAGCCCCTCGACCCGGCGAAGCTGGACTAGCTACTCGGCGCCGACGGCCCGTTCGCCGGCCACGGTCTCGGCCGTGGGGTCGCAGCGCTCCACCTTCGGGAGGGTCTCCGGCGCCCGCAGCCAGAAGACGAGGGCGAGCACCGAGATCACCCCCGTCACGCCGAAGGCCCAGCCGAAGCCCACCGCCTGGGCGACGGCCCCGGCGGCCAGCGGCCCCACGATCGCGCCGACGTCGGCCGCCATCTGGAAGCCGGCCAGCACGGTGCCGCCGCGGGCCCGGCTGCCGATCACGTCGGCGACCGCGGCGGTCATCGGGGGGTTGACCAGGCCACTGCCCACGCCCGCGACCAGCGACAGCCCGAGGAAGAGCCAGGGCAGCTCGGCCACCCCGAGCGCCCCGGTGGCCAGCGCGGACACGACCAACCCCGCGAGCACCGGGGGCCTGCGGCCACGGCGGTCGGCGATCCGGCCGGAGAGCAGCAGCGTGGCCGCGTTGCCCGCCGCGAACACCGCCAGCGCCATCCCCGCCCAGGTCTCGCTCTGCCGCAGGGCCTCCACCGCGAAGAGCGGGACCAGCGCGACCCGGACCCCGAACACGGTCCAGCCGTTGGCGAAGCTCGCGACCAGCGCGGCGCGGTAGGTGGGGTGGCGGAACGCCCTGCCGAAGGTCACCGGCGGCTCCTCGGCCCCGGTGGCGGCGGGGCCGCCGGTGCGGCCGCGCAGCAGCGGCACCGAGATCGCCCCCGCGACGACCAACGCGGCCGCGTAGACCAGGAACGGGGCGCGCAGGCTCACGGCGATCAGCCCGCCGCCCGCCAGGGGGCCCGCGATGTTGCCGAGCAGGAACCCGGTGGCCCACATCCCCGACGCCCGGCCGCGCGCCTCGGGCGGCGCCAGCCGGATCAGCAGCGAGATCGCCGAGACCGTGAACATGGTGGACCCGATACCGCCGAGCCCGCGGAACAGCAACAGCTGCCAGTAGCTCTGGGCGAAGGCCGTGGCCCCCACCGAGGTCGCGGCGACCACCAGCCCCACCGCGTAGATCCGCAGCTCGCCGAACCGCCCGACGAGCCTGCCGCCGATCGGCGCGAAGGCCAGCCGGAACCCCGCGAACAGGCTGATCACCGCCGCGGCGGCGGTGTAGCCGACGTCGAACGAGCGGGCGAAGGCGGGCAGTGCGGGGGCCACGATCCCGAAGCCGATCGCGACCACGAAGGCCGCCACGACCAGGATCCAGATCTCCCGGGGCAGCCGCACCCGAACGGTCCCCACGTCGGCCACTTCGCCCCCTTGGTCACCCTTCGTGCCTCACGCTACGCGACCGTCCCGGGTGCCCGGCCTCCTCCGATCGAGATCACGTCGGCGCCGGGTAGCCTCCTCGACCGGTGGACTCCGAACGGCTGACCCGGCTCGCGGGCGCACAGGGCGCGGCGGTCTTCGCGGCGGTCGCGGCGGAC
>NZ_JACBXB010000686.1 GCF_013870575.1 Pseudonocardia pini | reverse complement strand
GAAGTCCGCCTGCCCGCCGATGCCGCCCAGGTAGCGGCCGCCGACCGCCTCGCCGTTGACCTGGCCCGCGAGATCGACCTCGATGGCGGAGTTGATCGCGACGAGCCTGCGCAGCCGGGCCAGCACCCCCGGATCGTGGGTGTAGCTGGCGGGCTTGAAGACGACGGGCAGCTCGCCGAGTCGCGAGTAGAGCTCGGCACTGCCGATGGCGGTGCCGGTGACCAGCAGGCCCTCGTCGATCTCCTTGCGCCGCCCGGTGAGCACGCCCTTCTCGACCAGGCGCAGCACGCCGTCGGTGAGCATGCCGGAGTGGAAGCCGAGGTCGCGGTGCCCGGCGAGCCCGTCCATGATCGCCGTCGGCAGCGCACCGACGCCCATCTGCACGGTGTCCCCGTCCTCGACCAGCTCGGCGACGCGGGCGGCGATCGCCTCGTCGACGGCGTCCGGCGCGCGGTCCGGGGCCGGGGGCACGGGCCGGTCGGTCTCGACCGTCGCCGCGAAGCGGTCCAGCGGGATGCCCGGCGTGCCGGTGGTGGCCGGCATCCGGTGGTTGATCTCGCCGATCAGGATCCGGCTGTGCCGCACGGCGTCCGCGGCGTAGTCCACGCCGATGCCCAGCGAGCAGACCCCGTCCGGGCCGGGCGGGGAGACCTGCACCAGGCCGACGTCCCCGGGCAGCGTGCGCTCGGCGAACAGCCGCGGCAGCACCGAGTAGTGCGCGGGCACGATCTGCAGCCCGCGGGCCTTCCGCAGCTCCCCCATCGCCCCGTAGGACACCAGGGTGAGCTCCGGCGGCACCTCGCGCAGCCGCCGGTTGAAGGTCAGCCCGCTGAACGCGCGCACCGGCCCGATGTCCGTGACCTGGTCGAGCAGGGCGTCGACCAGCGGGGTCGCCTCGGCGCCGGCCTGGCTCCACCAGACGCCGTCGCCTTCTCGGATGTGCGCGCGCAGATCGACCATGATCAGACCCGCTGCACCAGGGTCCCGGTCCCGAGCCCGCCGCCGCAGCACATGGTGACCAGCCCGAGCTCGACGTCGCGGCGCTCCATCTCCGCGACGATCGTGGCCAGCAGCCGCCCGCCGGTCGCCCCGACGGGGTGGCCGAGGGCGATGGCGCCGCCGTTGACGTTCACCCGGTCCATGTCCGGCTTGAGCTCGCGCTCCCACGCCAGCACCACGGAGCTGAACGCCTCGTTGACCTCGAACAGGTCGATGTCGCCGATGGTCAGCCCGTTGCGCTCCAGGAGCTTGTGGGTCGCGGGGATGGGGCCGGTCAGCATGATGATCGGGTCGACGCCGACCGTCGTCTGGTCCAGGATCCTCGCCCGCGCGGTGAGGCCGTGTTCGTCGACCGCGCGCTGCGAGGCGAGCAGGACACCCGCGGCACCGTCGCAGATCGGCGACGACGTACCCGCGGTGATCCGCCCGTTCTCCTTGCGGAACACCGTCTTCAGCCCCGCCAGGGTCTCGGCGGTGGTGCCCGGCCGGACGGTCTGGTCGCCGTGGCGGACCTCGCCGTCGAGCTCCCAGTCGACCAGCTCCGCGTCGAGCCGCCCCGCCGCGATCGCCTCGGCGGCGAGCCGGTGCGAGCGGGCGGCGAACTCGTCCATCTCCTCGCGGGAGAGGTTCCAGCGCTCGGCGATCAGCTCCGCGCTCTCGCCCTGGGTCACGAAGTCGTAGCGCTCCCACATCCTCGGCGTCCACGGCTCGCCGTAGAGCTCGGAGATCTTCGCGGGCGAGTTCATCGGGACGTGCCCCATGTGCTCCACGCCCGCGGCGATGACGAGGTCGTGCACGCCGGACGCGATCAGCGCGGCGGCCATCTCGCTCGCCGTCTGCGCCGACCCGCAGCGCCGGTCCAGCACGACGGCGGGCACCTCGGGCGGGTAGCCCTCCTGCAGCCACGCGTTGCGCGCGATGTTGCGGGACTGCTCGCCGAAGGGCGCCGTGCAGCCCACCACCAGGTCCTCGACGACACCGGGATCGATCCCGGCGCGGCCCAGCAGGTCGCGGTAGACCGCGCCGAGAAGATCGTTGGGGTGGGTGTCGCGGAACCAGCCCTTCTCCGGGTGGGACCGGCCGAACGGCGTGCGGGCGCCCTCGGCGATGAACACGTCCTGACCGTGAAGCGGCATCAGATGACCGTCCCGCCGTCGACCGGCAGCACCTGACCGGTCACATAACCCGCGGCGGGCGAGGCGAGGAACACGAAGCTCGCCGCGATCTCCGCCGGGTCCGCCCAGCGCTGCAACGGGATCCGCTCCAGGGTCTTGGCCGCGAGCTTCTCGTTGTCCCGGATGTTCTGCGTCATCGCGGTGGCCGCGAGGGGGGCGAGCGCGTTGACGGTGATCTGCTTGCGCGCCAGCTCCTTGGCCAGCGACTTGGTCAGCCCGATGATCCCGGCCTTCGCGGCGCCGTAGTTCGCCTGGCCGATCGTGCCGACCAGCCCGGCCGCGGAGGTGACGTTGAGGATCCGCCCCGAGCCGTCCGTCGCCAGGAACGGCAACGCCGCCTGCGACACCGTGAACGAACCCATCAGGTGGATCTCGACGATCCGGCGGAACGCGTCCTCGGTCAGCTTGCCGAACATCGCGGGTGCGATCGCCCCGGCGTTGTTGACCACGATGTGCAGCGTCCCGCCGCCGAGGTCCGCCGCCTTCGCCGCCGCGGCGTCGGCACCGGCGCGGTCCCGGACGTCGAGCACCTGGCTCTCGGCCCTGCCGCCGGCCTCGACGATCTGCTTGGCGACGACGCGCGCGGCGTCCTCGTCCACATCGGTCACCAGGACGGCGGCCCCGGCCTCGGCGAACGCGGTCGCCACCGCGGCACCGATCCCGCCGCCCGCCCCGGTCACCAGGGCGGACCGCCCATCCAGGGAGAACACCTCGAGTGCAGGCATCTCTAATAGCTCCTCGGCAGGCCCAGCACGTGCGAGCCCAGGTAGTTGAGCACCATCTCCTGGCTGAGCGGCGCGATCTTCAACAGCCGGGCCTCCCGGAAGTACCGGGCCACGTTGTACTCCTCGGAGTAACCCATCCC